>CAYRAL010000124.1:3074-4658 GCA_964422235.1 uncultured Candidatus Epulonipiscium sp.
ATCCCCAAACACCTGGCGCCATTGATGAGATTATTAATTTTGCTTGTTTTTGGAACGAAAAAGAAATACGCTCTAATAAGGCTATGATTATGCAAACCAATGCCAGGCGCAAAGGTTTATTTGCCAAGTCATATTACTACTTAAGCGCTGCTAAAACGGTTTATGATGCTTATGCTAAAACTCAAAACAGCACCCTTAACCATACATGTTTTTATAATATGGAGCAATCTATTTTAGAGCATATCTTCAAAGAATTTCATTCTTTAAGATCTGGTTCTAATCATCCTTCAGGCCATAGCCGTCACTTATTTGGAAGTGCCATTACCCCTGATGGTTTTGTTGACCACCTACATACTATTATAGGTAAAACTAAACAAATATATACTATAAAAGATGCTCCTGGTGCTTCTGCTTCTAATCTAATGAATCTTATTATGGCTAAATCTATAGATCTGGGACTCTCTATAGAATGTTATCATTCTCCTATTGATCACCATATAATAGAAGATATTATCATTCCAGAATTAGATATTGCCATTACTGTATCTAATGATTATCATAAAGCCAAGATAGTCCCAACCCATGTTTTCGATCTGAAAAGCTGTTTTATCGCCAGTGAACTTGCCCATATAGGACCCGAACTGATGGGTGATAAGGATTTGATGGATGGATTGTTCCTTAGAGGTATTGCCACTCTTTTGCAAGCTAAAGAGCAGCATAATATACTAGAATCCTATTATATACCCCATGTTAGATTTGACGATATGAATCCAATGATAGAAAGCGTAATTGCCCAAATTGAGTCCTTTTTATAGTATCCATATTACAATAAAACACATTATACTCTGAAGCCATTGATTTAAGAGTATAATGTGTTTTATTATTTGGTATTTTATTATTTAGATTGTTTGCTACTTCTTCATTAACGTTACTAATACTGCTTTTTGTGCATGAAGGCGGTTTTCTGCTTCTTCAAAAATGACATCTGCATGTTTTTCAAAGATTTTCCCTGTTATTTCTTCTTCTCTATGGGCTGGTAAACAGTGCATAACAATGGCATCTTCTTTTGCATATCCCATGACTTTATCATTGATTTGGTAGTCTGCAAAGATTATTTTTCGCTCCTTGGCTTCTGCTTCTTGCCCCATACTTGCCCACACATCTGTTATAACAACATCTGCCCCTTGAACTGCTTGCTCAATGTTGTCTGTTATGAATAATGTGCTATTGCCTTCTTTGGCAGACGCCTTAGCAATTGCCACCATTTCATCCTTTGGCATATAAGCTTTAGGAGAAGCAATGGATACATCCATTCCAACTTTAAGGCAAGCAATCATTAAAGAGTTTGCCATATTGTTACTATCTCCAAGATAAGCTACTTTAAGGCCTTCTAGTTTTGATTTAAACTCTCTAATGGTCATAAGGTCTGCTAGTACTTGGCAAGGATGAAAGTCGTCTGTCAGGCCATTTATAACTGGTATTGTAGCATATTGTGCTAAGTCTTCTACTTCTTTTTGCTCATAAGTTCGTATCATAATTCCATCTACATAACGTGAAAGTACCCTAGCTGTATCTTGTACAGGT
>CAYRAL010000125.1:0-4657 GCA_964422235.1 uncultured Candidatus Epulonipiscium sp.
TATTGTTATTATTTTAGAAAGGAAGAATCATGGAACTAAATAAGAATATAAATATATCGCTGGAAAGAATTAAAGATACTACAAAGCATGTACATAATGGAATAGAATTCCTTTTGGTTATAAAAGGAAGTCTTACTATGGAAAAAGGTGGAGAAGTTTATTATCTTAAGCCCAATGACATAATCCTAATCAACAATAGGGAAGTTCATTTAATTAAAGGTAATTCAGATAATTTGGCAGTGGTTCTACACATAGACAGTGAATTTTTGGAGGACAATTGTAATGATTTTTTAACAAAATATTATATCTGTAATTCTGCTAGGGAAGAACAACAGGACCATGAAAAGTTTAAACCTATTAGGCAAAGCTTAACCCAGATCATGCTCTTGATGTTTAAGAAGGACTTTGGCTATGAACTTCAAATAATGTCCAAGATATATTCCCTACTTAATCATGTAATATTAAATTTTACAATATCTAAAGAGGGGATTTTGGCTGGGAAGCATAATGTGGATGTGCGGATGGACAGAATCCTATCCTATATCAATGAGAATTTTCAAGAAGATATTCCCTTAAGCCAACTTGCTAAGGATGAATTTATTTCTATACACTATTTATCTAAGTTATTTAAGTCAAAAGTAGGTGTTAATTTTTCAGACTATGTTACAGAGTTGAGGATCAACCATGCATTAAAGGAACTTATAAGCACCGATACCTCCATAAACAAGATTGCCTTAAATTCAGGATTTTCAAATATTCAATCCTTCAATAGAGAATTCAAAAAAAGGTACAAAGATGTACCTAGTGAATATAGAAAAAAGAACAAGGTATCTAGTCCAGATACAAATCCTGAAGTAGATGAAGTCTTACCCCAAGAAGATAATAACCTATCGGAGCTTTTAAAGTTTGTAATGTCCACAGAGGATATTCTTTCTGAAGGAGATATTCTGGTGCCAAACGTCCAAATAGACTTTAGCCAGGAAATGGGAAGAAGAAAGAAAGGTGGAAAAATATTAAGATTAGGACGGTTTAAGGAATTAAATAATCAGGATATTAGACAACAAATCACTAAGGCTTGTAAGGAATTGGAGTTTGAGTATATTCATTTTGAGGAATTTTTTCTTGTGGATGATGGTAGCTTTAAAGATAGTGTACTATATGAAGTTGCCAATTTGTATACGGCCCTTGAATTTATTAAGAATTCAAATCTAAAACCAATAGTAAAATTGAACATGGCCCATTTAGAAAGATTCAATAATGATGGAGAAAAGATTGAAGAATATATAAAAAGCAGTATACACAAAAAACTTATCTTTATCCAAAATCGCTATGGTTTGGAGTATTTATCCACATGGAGTTTTGAGTTAGGCGGTACAAATCTAGTAGATGATTTTGATTATTTTAAGATCATAACTGGAATCTTTAAAGAGTTTAATGAAAATATAAAAATAGGTGTTAGTCTTTCAGAAAATCTAGACTTAGAAGAAAATGATGTAAACTTATTGATACTGCTAAAGGATAAGGGAGTTGAACCTGATTTTGTATCCTTCGAAAGCGATCCAAACAAATCTACCCTAATTGCTGATATCAATGAACCAAATAGCTGGGCATTTGAAAACTATTTAAGGACCCAGATCCTACAGTTAAAAACAATTTTAGAGGATAATGGCTTACACAATACATTAATATATGTAACCAATTTTAATACTTTAGGAGGTACTGGCTTTGAGTTATCAGGGACCTTTTTTAGGGCGGCTTTAATATTAAATACAATACTGAGTATTGATGAGCCCTATGTAAATCTTTCCTATTGGTTATCAAATCAAGCTTATGAAAATACTAAACCAGGAATGGAAGCTGAGTATAGTGTTCTTTCACTATTTATAATTGGCTTAGCAAAGAGACCGGTATACTTTGTGCTCCAATTTATTGATAAAACTGGTAACAATCTTCGGGATATCAGCGAAGATATAAAAGTTAGCAAAGGAAATAATGCTTACTATATAATGGTCTCGAATCAATACTATTACAACCCTCTTTACTCTATAAGAGAGAATTATTTCTCAATAAATAGAAAAAATATCAAGGCCATAATTGGTGGAATTGATCCAGGTAAATATATCATTAAGAAGCTCTTATTAAATAAGGACCATGGAGGTAAGTTTGAACTTGTTCTAAACATTTCAAACACCAAATTTATCGATCAAGAGATTCTGTCAAGCTTGGAGAATACAAACCGCCCAACCTTGACCATATTTGAAAGGGATATGAGTGATGGATACAATATGGATATAAATGTATCCTCTAATGCAGTGATCCTATATGAGATAAAGAGAATAAGCAATTAATATGAAAAGGACAAAATTTATAGGTTAAATTTTGTCCTTTTGTGTTATTCGGGTTTCAAAAAGTACAAATAATGACAAGTATTTTTATAAAAACTAAACTTCACAAATTTAAATTTAATAGATATACTATGAAGTAACAAGAATGAAAATGTTTTCTAAGTAAAATATTCGTAGACACAATGGAGTATATGGTATGTATAGCAATCAGGGAAGTATATATTTAAACTTAAAAAAAGGAGAGAAAATTTTATGAAATATTTAGAAATTGCCAACGGTAATTTGTTATTTTTACTTACAGGTTTAACAATTTTAGTAGTTGTAATACAATCACTACTATTCATTAACAAAGGCATGAAGAGAGCGAAGGAATTGGGTATAGAAAAAGAGGCAATAAATAAGACCATAACAAACAGTGCAATATTTTCAATCATACCATCCCTACCAATAATTGTAATGCTACTAGCTCTATCAGTACCATTGGGTAGATACTTCCCTTGGTTACGATTATCAGTAGTAGGATCAGCAGTATATGAAAGTATGGCAGCCAACGTTGCAGCTGTAAATATGGGTCTTGCAGATATTTCAGATCCAAACCTGACTCCTACAATCTTTGGAGTAGTTATGTGGGTAATGACCTTGGGAATTATATGGGGAATAGTATTTAATATATTCTTTTTGAACAAGTTAGACCAATATACTAAGAAGGCTAAGGCAACAAAGAATGCCTTTATACCAATATTCTCAGGCGCTTTATTCTCAGGTATGCTTGCAGTGCTTTCTGTTCCATATGTTGCAAACACAAAAAATATAACAGGGATCGTATCTTTTGCATCAGCAGGGATTGCGGCAATTATATTTCAAAAAATCGGTAAAAATCCTAAATATAAGGTTATAAATGAATTCTCTTTACCAATTGCTTTAATAATTGGAATGGCCGCATCGATAATTCAAGTTAATTTAATTTAGATATAGGAGGATGAATCATGAATAAAAACTTAAATACAGAAGCAAGATTGTCAATGGAGTTTGATAAATCGATAAATAAATTAGGAAGATATACAAGTATAATAGCCCTAGCATTTATGCTTTCAATTCCTTTGATCACTCAAATTTACTATGGACTTGATATAAGCATTACAGACGTATTAATTGCAAGTTCTAGTCTTATAGCAATGTTCCTTCCAATGGCAGTAGTTGAAAACATATCCTACTACCCAATAATAGGGGCAGGAGGTATTTATTTAGGTAGTATAACTGGTAATGTACTTAACATGAAATTGCCTTGTGCAATAGCTGGTATGAAAATCGCAAATGTGGAACCAGGTACAAAAGAAGGTGACGTTATTTCAATTATAGCTATAGGAGTCTCATCAGTAGTTACAACATTTATTGTATTCCTAGGAATGTTCTTCCTTGGCCAGGCCCTGTTACCTATACTAAATTCACCAGTTCTAGCTCCTGGATTTGCAAATGTAACCCCTGCAATACTTGGTGCGACAGCAGTACCTAGTCTTTTAGGAAATAAAAAATTATCAATAGTTCCTGTAGTATTGTCATTGGCTGCATATTTCATCATTGGAGCAAATTTTGGGATGTATCAAAGCTATGTATTAATTGTAGTAATGGTACTATCAGTAAGTTCTGCTTATCTAAACTATAGAAAGTCTAAGCAGGAGGAGGTATAGAATGGATAAGAAACAAAATATTATAGAATACTTAGATCAAAACCAGGAAAAGTTTACCAAGTTAAGTGATAAGATATGGGATAGTCCTGAAATCAGATTTGAACTTAAAGAATCTGCAGATACCCTAGTTGATGCTCTATCTAATGAGGGTTTCTCAATTGAAAGAAATCTTGCTGGTATGGAAGATGCTTTTGTAGCTAGCTATGGCAATGGTAGCCCAGTAATTGGATTTCTTGGGGAGTATGATGCTCTAACAAGTCTAAGCCAAGTTGCTGATGCTTTGGAGAAGAAACCCATAGAAGAGGGAGCTAACGGACATGCTTGTGGCCACAATGCCTTAGGAGCTGGCTCCTTGGCAGCAGCTGTAGCTACAAAAGAATATATGGATAAAAATAATATAAAAGGCACTATTAAGTTTTTCGGATGTCCTGCTGAGGAAAGTGGGTCTGGAAAAGCATTTATGGCAAGAGAAGGGGTCTTTAAAGGAGTAGATTCCCTGATTACATGGCACCCATGGACAGAAAACAGAATCTGGGGTACAAGTAGTCTTGCTAACTTTCAAGTTTATTTCAACTTCAAGGGAGTAAGCGCTCATGCCGCATCAGCTCCACACCTAGGTAGAAG
>CAYRAL010000126.1:0-4633 GCA_964422235.1 uncultured Candidatus Epulonipiscium sp.
CATCTAGTATTTCTTCTGACATATGGTCTTCTATTTCAGACTGTATGGTTCTTCTAAGGGGTCTTGCACCATATGCTTTGTCATACCCTTTAACTGCTAGCCACTTTATTGCTTCATCAGATAGTTCAACGTCTATACCTGTGTGTGTTGTAATACGTTTTATAAGTGAGTCAACCATTATGCTAGCAATTTCTTCAATATGCTCTTGTGTTAGGGCATGAAATACAATAATCTCATCAATACGGTTAATAAATTCAGGCCTAAATAGTTTTTTAACTTCTTCCATAACGTTCTTTTCCATATCTTTATAGGACTGTTCTCTGTCTTCTATTGATATAAATCCTAAACGCTTTGGCTCTATAATGTTACGTGCTCCTATATTAGAAGTCATAACAATGACTGTATTTTTGAAGTTAACACGGCGTCCACGAGAATCTGTAATATGCCCATCATCTAAGATTTGTAATAAGACATTAAAAACATCTGGATGTGCTTTTTCAATCTCATCAAATAAAATAACTGAATATGGTTTACGTCTTACTTTTTCAGTAAGCTGCCCTCCCTCATCATAACCCACATATCCTGGTGGTGAGCCGATTAGCTTAGAGACTGTGTGTTTCTCCATATACTCTGACATATCTATTCTAATCATTGCATTCTCATCACCAAACAAAGCCTCTGCTACGGTTTTTGTAAGTTCTGTTTTTCCAACTCCTGTTGGCCCTAGGAACATAAAAGAACCAATTGGCTTGTTAGGGTCTTTAAGTCCTACACGACCCCGTCTAATGGCTTTTGAGATAGCTTTTACGGCTTCTTTTTGTCCAATGACGCGCTGGTGAAGAACACCCTCCATGTTTCTAAGTCTTTCTGTTTCTTCTTCTGCAAGTCTTTGTACAGGTATTCCTGTCCAGGTACTTACAATGTCTGCTATTTCGCTCTCAGATACAACCTGAGTACTTTTAGTGTGTTTAGCTTCCCACTCTATCTGAGCATTTGCAAGTTGTTCTTTTGTATCATTTTCTTGATGCTTAATTTCACCTGCAAGTTCATATTTTTCTTCTTTAATTGCTTCTTCTTTTTCAGTTGATAACTTGGCTAACTTTTCTTCTAGGGTTTTAACATCTACTGGGGTTACATAAGAACGAAGTCTAACCCTTGATGATGCCTCATCAATTAAATCAATGGCCTTATCGGGAAGATGTCTATCTGCAATATACCGACTGGCTAATGTTACAGCTGATTCAATAGCATCATCCGTAATCTGCACTTTATGGTGTGCTTCGTATTTATCTTTAATCCCATGAAGAATTTGGATTGCTTCTTCTTCTGATGGCTCTTCTACTGTCACTGGTTGGAAGCGTCTTTCAAGGGCAGCATCTTTTTCGATATGCTTACGATATTCATCTAGAGTTGTTGCGCCTACTAGTTGGATTTCACCTCTTGATAAAGACGGCTTTAAAATATTGGAGGCATCCATTGCGCCTTCAGCTGCACCGGCACCTATAATGGTATGCAACTCATCTATAAATAATATGACATCTCCTGAGTTTTTCACTTCATCTAAGGCTTTATTAATCCGCTCTTCAAATTCTCCCCGATACTTTGTACCTGATACCATAGAAGATAAATCAAGACAAACCACCCGCTTATCTTTTAAGAGTTCCGGAATCGTCCCATCCACAACCTTTTGGGCCAGCCCTTCAATAATTGCAGTTTTACCGACTCCTGGCTCCCCTACTAAACAAGGGTTGTTTTTTGTTCTACGACTTAATATTTGTACCACACGCTCAATTTCCTTGTCTCTACCAATGACAGGATCAAACTTGTGATCTCTTGCCATTTGGGTGAAATCCCTACTAAATTGATCTAGTGTTGGGGTAGTGGATTTTGATTGTTTTTTAGATTTCCCGGCCATAGGCGCTCCGGTATTTTTAGCATCGCCTGCTAACATATCTACTATTTGGTTATAAATTAGATCAGAATCTACACCTAAGCTTTCCATAATTTTAACTGCTACACAACTGGTTTCTCTAAGGAGTGCAAGTAGTATATGCTCTGTTCCAATATTATTGGTTCCATATTTCATTGCATTGCGAAGACTATTTTCTAATATTCTTTTTGATCTTGGGGTAAAATCTTGTGGCTGTGTAATGGCTACATTGCCCATACCTATAAAAATCTTCATCTTTTCTACAATATCATGTTCATTTAAGCCTTGATTTTGTAGTGCTTTTTGGGCTACTGAACCATCTGTTCTAATAAGTCCTAATAACAAATGTTCCGTGCCCACATATCCATGATTAAAGGCTATGGTAGCTTCTTCTGCATGTCTAATAGCTTTGTGTGCTTGTGGCGTAAGTTTTCCTTCCATTAAATAATCCTCCTGCCATTTTTGTCTATTGTTTTATATTCCCTTTACCAGATATTCTCTGATCACATTAGCCCTTATAACATCCGTTGGCAAATGTGCTTCTTCATGTCTTGCTCTGTTTGCAATGGTTGCATCTTGAATGCCAATGACTATTTCATAAATGTTCATTTTAGGTTTTGGCATATGGTATATGCCCATTTCAAACCCTAACTTTACATCTGATAGTAAATTCATTGCTTCAGATAAATCTAATTGCCTTGCATATGCTAATGTGCCGTATGATCTGTATATCTGATCTACAAGCTTACTTTTTGCATTGGTTGAGATACTATCCCTTATGCTTCGTTCTTTCTCAACCACATGCATTGCAATATTTTGTACGGATTCAATAATCTCTGGCTCTGATCTACCTAGGGTTTTTTGGTTAGATATTTGAAAAATGCTAGCTAGTGGCCTTGTACCCTCACCATAGATTCCCCTTATACTCATCCCTAATTTACCTACGGCTACTAGTATTTCTTGTAGATAGTTTGTTTTTTGTAGAAGAGGAAGGTGTAGCATATAGGATGCTCGTAGGCCTGTTCCTAAATTAGTCGGGCAAGCTGTCATATATCCGTACTTTTCACTAAATGCATATTCTATTTGTTGTTCTATATCATCATCTAGCTTGGTAATTAACTCCCATGTGCTTTTTATATCTTGCCCACTTCCTAAGCCTTGTAATCTTAGATGATCTTCTTCATTTACCATAATACTTTTTGTTTCCTCATCGTTAAGGATCATCATACTTGGCAATGATTGTCTAAGCATATATGGGCTCATAATGTGGCGTTCCATCATTTCTTTTTTGGTTAACGCATCAAGTTTTGTAAGTTCCATTGTCTTGAAATCATATCCATCTAACTGATCTACTACCAGTTTCATTTGGGAAATAAGTGCTAAAGCTTCATATTCATCCATTTTAACTGGAAATCTATAGCCTTTAATATTTCTTGCAAGACGGATACGATTAGATATAATAATATCATCTACCTCTTGGGATTGATACCATTTAGTCATTTTCATTACCCTCTTTATGAAGATTTCTAATTTGATCACGCAGCTTGGCTGCCTCTTCGTATTTTTCCTCTTTTATTGCTAGGTTTAGCTTATCTTGAAGCTGTTTTTTTAAGTTTTCTGTTTCCTTTTTAATGCTAATAAGTGGCTCTAGTCTCCCTGGAACTTTCCCTATATGCTCATTATTAGGTTGGATTTTCTTAAGGGCATTTTCTAATATCTCTTGAAATGTTTCATAGCAGCTAGCACATCCAAAACGGCCATTTTTTCGAAATTCTTCTACTGTCATTTGGCAATTGCTACACACGATGGTTACAGACTCTAATTCTTTAGATATAGAGTCCTGTGCATTCTTCCCTAGGGCCATTTCTAATAGACCTAGTAAGAAATTTTCAAAGCCTGGTTGAATAATTCCTGAAAGATTAGTTTGAACGTTGGCACAATCACTGCATATATATGCCTTTTTCATTTCACCATTTTTGTATTCATTGATATAGAGTGTTGCATTATTTTGATTACATCTTTCACACAACATGGTGTCACTCCTTTTAGTCTTGTTTATGCCCACAGGCAATACAGTATTCTGCATCTGGGTGATTACCTATATTACAGTTTAGGCAAAATTTCATCTGCAAGTAGCCATCCTCATCTGGCTCTGGTGTTCTTGTTTCTTCACCTTCACCATCCCATGTTCTTTTAACATCCCTTTTGACGCTCTCAAAGGTATTTTTTTGTTCTTTGCGTATATTAATTGCATTTCTTTCAAGATCACTAATGATCTTTACTTTTTCAGAGATTTGCTCACATAGCACTTCTATGTTGGAATCTGTACCTGGGTATAACCTATCTTGATATGCCTTTTCACCAAGTTCTGTATATAGTTTTTTGAGGTCTGTTTTAGCTTGTAATAAGTCTAGTTCTACCTTCCCTTGGTTTACAGTGGTTTTGGTTTGCCCTGCAATGCCTTTCGATATATCTTTTACACTTTGTGTCAGTTTATCAAACATATTTCTCATATAAACACTCCTTTAAATTATAATTTGATTTTTATACAAATAATAGTGTTAGCAATGGAATTGAGATAATACTAATGAGTGTTGAAATAAATACACATTGTGATGCTACTTCTGGCTCACTTCCATATTCTTGTACAACCAATGCTGCATTAGCTGCCACTGGCATACCTGTAATAATGACTGGTACACC
>CAYRAL010000127.1:0-4631 GCA_964422235.1 uncultured Candidatus Epulonipiscium sp.
AAAAACAGTACTGCCACTTCCCTTACTTATAACAATTGGAAATTGAGCATAGGTATTCATATACCACTGATTTGCCTTGTCAATTGTCGTGTGTTGCATTTTCTCTCCTCCTGGTCCCCCTATTTTAATACAATCAAAACTTATGATATCATGGTGCCTATTCCTTCATCTGAGAATATTTCCAGCAATAATGAATGAGGCACTGTCCCATCAATAATATGAGCCTTTTTGACGCCACGTCTGATTGCCTCAAGGCAGCAGTCTACTTTGGGAATCATTCCTTTACTGAGAATCCCCTCCATAATAAGTGATGGAATCTCTTGGAGTTTTAATTCAGAAATTAGGCTAGTCTCATCTTCTATATCTCTCATAATGCCAGGTACATCCGTTAATAAAATCAGTTTTTCGGCTCCTAGCTCAGCTGCAATTTTAGCAGCCGCAATATCCGCATTAATACTGTATGGCTTTCCATCTTCTGTTCCGGTGGCTACTGTGGATATAATGGGAATATACTGTTTATCTACACAGTCATGGATAATCTCTGGGTTAACCTTTGTAACAGACCCTACATATCCTATATCTTGGCCATCTAGTAACAACTTTTCTGCTTCTAGCATCTTTCCATCAAGGCCGCATAATCCAATAGCTTTCCCGCCATTTTGTTCGACAAGTGATACGATTTCTTTGTTTACCTTACCGCATAATACCATTTGTACAATTTCCATGGTTTCCTCATCCGTATAACGTTGTCCTTGTACAAAGCTACTTTCTTTCCCTGTTTTCTTTAAAAACTGATTAATTTCCATTCCGCCACCATGAACCACCACTACTTTAATCCCTACATAGCTTAGGAGTATTAGATCATGAATAACTGCCTTTTTTAGATCTTCATTGACCATAGCATGGCCACCGTACTTAACGACAATGGTCTTATCTTTGAATGTTTGGATATAAGGTAGGGCTTGAATTAAAATTTCTGCTCTTTCTGAGTTCATATAGTCCATTTTATTTTCCCCTCACGTTCGATAATCACCGTTTATTTTTACATATTCATAGGATAGGTCACATCCCCAAGCAATAGCACTACTGCTGCCTGAGTTTAATTTGACCAAAATTTTTATTTCATCACAGAGTAAAATCTCTTTTGCTAAGCCTTCGTCAAAGTCTGCCCCTTTACCAGCTGTACAAACCCTTACCCTACCCGGGATGCTCTCAATGTCGATATCTACCTGATCAACATCTATTGCTACTCCTGCATATCCTAGGGCACATAAAATCCTTCCCCAGTTGGCATCTGCACCAAAAATAGCTGTTTTTACAAGGCTGGAAGCAATAACTGATTTAGCTAGTTTACTTGCATCATCTTCTGTTTTGGCCTGGCTTACTTGGCATTCAATAAGCTTTGTTGCCCCTTCACCATCTCTTGCAATTTCTTTGGCTAAGTATATATTGATAGTTTGAAGTGCATCTAGAAAGATTTCATAATCTTTGCCTTTACTTGTAATTCGGCTATTTCCACCTTGACCATTTGCCATAATGCTAACCATATCATTGGTACTGGTATCTCCGTCTACACTAATTCTGTTATAACTTTTGGCCACTGTCGTCAGTAGGGCTTCCCTTAATAATTCTTGATCTATGTTAATATCTGTTGTTAAAAAAGACAACATAGTAGCCATATTGGGCTCAATCATTCCTGAGCCTTTTGCCATTCCACCAATGGTAATTGCCTTCCCATCTATTGTAATGGATAAAGCTAGTTCTTTAATCCTTGTATCGGTTGTTAAGATAGCCTTGCTTGCATCTTGGTGCCCTTCTTTACTCATTGCTGCCACTAGTTCTGGAACTCCTGCTTCAACCTTTTCAATGGCTAGTTGTACACCGATTACCCCTGTAGAGGCTACGATGACATCTGTTTTATCTATTCCTATTTCTTTTGCAATAAACTCCGCCATTTGAAAAGCCTTTTTTTTGCCTTCTTCTCCTGTACATGTATTAGCATTCCCACTATTGACAATCACTGCTTGAGCTTTGCCGTTTTCTAAATGCTGGGCTGTTACTTGGATTGGCTGACCTTTTACAAGGTTTCTTGTATAAGCTGCTGCTGCGTCGCATATTGTTTCTGAATAAATAAGTGCTAAATCTTTTTTTGATTTTTTTAGCCCACAATGAATACCTGAAGCTAAAAATCCTTTAGGAGCAGTTACTCCCCCTTCAATTATTTTCATTTTTTCACATCCTTTCTTAAAATGCTGGTGGTACCAGCATAAGGCCCTCTTCTTCTTTAAAGCCCATTCGTATGTTCATGTTTTGCACTGCTTGTCCTGCTGCCCCTTTAATCATATTATCAATGGCTGAAATGATGATAACCCTCTTGCTTCTTGGATCCATATGTAGTGAGATATCACAAAAATTTGAGTGAGTTACATTTCTTATATTGGCTGATTGCCCTAGGGGTAGTATCCTTACAAATTTCTCATCTTTATAATACATTTTATATATGTCATGTAACTGATTAATATCTGTGTCATTATTTAGCTGACAATAAATCGTTGATAAAATCCCCCTACTGACAGGGATCAGGTGTGGTGTAAATAAAATTGTCACTTCCTCACCACTAAGTTCTGAAAGGGTCTGTTCAATCTCTGGCATATGGCGATGGGTCCCTATTCCGTATGCAATGATATTTTCATTACACTCTGAAAAATGGGTTACTCTTGATGGCTCTCTACCAGTTCCTGTGGTTCCCGATTTTGCATCAATGACAACACTATCTGTCTTCACCATTCCTTTTTTAAATAATGGTGCTAAGCCTAGGGTTGAACTTGTTGGGTAACACCCTGGGTTTGCAATAACGGATGCCTTTTTTATATCTTCTTTATAGATTTCTGGTAAACCGTATACAGCATATTGATGTATTTCTTTCACTTCAAAATCCTTTTTGTACCACTCTTTATACACTTTTTCACTTTTTAGCCGAAAGTCAGCACCTATGTCTATACATACTTTATTGTGCTTTATACACTCCTCAACAATATATTCACTAAGGCCATGTGGCAATGCAGTAAAGATCACATCACATTTTTTAATGACTTCATCACTATTGCTACATTCTAAATCTATGATATTTAGCACATTTGGATATATGTCTTGAATCCTTTGGCCTTCAAAGCTTACAGAACTTATGGCTTCTAGCTTTATTTTAGGATGATTGACAAGCAGGCGTATTAATTCTATTCCTACATATCCTGTTCCTCCGACGATTCCAACTTTGACCATTTTCTCTCCCCCTAATTCTAAATGTGTTTTAAGTTATCTTCCACTCCTTATAATTATGCACCATCTTTAATAATTATGCAAGTCTTTTTTAACTTTAAAGGGGACAGTTCACAAATTGTTATGGTATTCCATATTATATATCTGAGAATATTTTTAAAAGGAATGATCAATTTGTATAACCAACACAGGCTTCACCATAATTATATGTATCCCCCATGTCCTTACTATGCTTATAATCCTATGCATAACCCTAATTTTACTAGGCAAATGCCAAATACTAATACGAATTCAAATATTAATGCTAATATGCAAGACTATGGCCCCGATCCATTTGTTATTAATATAGACGATGCTACTGTGAGAAATAATATGTTTCGCACTACTTTATGGACAGGAGAGCACTTTCAGCTTACCTTAATGAGTATTGAACCTGGTGACGATATTGGATTAGAGCTCCATTCAGATCATGACCAGTTTATCAGAGTTGAAGAAGGCCAGGGCCGTGTGCTAATGGGTGATAGGGAAGATAATTTGAATTTTGAAAGACAAATCGAAGATGACTATATTGTCATTATACCTGCTGGTAAATGGCATAATCTAATTAATACTGGTGACGAACCACTTAAGCTATATTCAATCTATGCGCCTCCTGAGCATGCAAAAGGGACTGTTCACGAGACAAAGGCCATTGCAGAAGCAGCTGAATAAACTTATAAACACTCATAATGATTAAGATAGGGTCCACGCCTTACTAAGCAAATTGATAGCCTTAGGAATCTCATAGTTCTTAAGAGTTGCAAAGCCTAGTAATAAGGTGGGCTCTATATTATTGTTGGTGTCTTCTAGGTAAAACTGTGAAATACCGTAAATTTTTATAGCTTTCTTTTTGGCTAAAGCAATTAAATCCTCTTCACTGATCCCCTTATTTATTTTTATAAGAAGATGTAGCCCTACCTTAGCCCCTGAAATTTCTGCATAAGGTAGTTGCTTTTTTATTTCAGATACCAGGATTTCTCTTTTTTTCTTATAAACATTACGCATTTTATTTAAATGGCGCCCAAAATGTCCCTCATTTATAAATTTATAAAGGGTTTTTTGCTGAAAAGATGATACAGGGCAAATATAAAAATTAAGCTTTTCTTTGTAAATCTTAAGAAGTTCTTCTGGAAGCACCATATAACTAATGCGAAGGGCTGGTGTAAGGGATTTTGAAAATGTCCCCATGTAGATAACCTTCCCTCCCGTATCTAAGCCTTGTAGGGATGGGATAGGCTTCCCACTGTATTTAAATTCACTATCATAATCATCTTCTATAATGTATCTTTCCTCTTTTTCATTAGCCCAGTTTAGTA
>CAYRAL010000128.1:0-4612 GCA_964422235.1 uncultured Candidatus Epulonipiscium sp.
TTTTCTACTATTAGTTCCACCTTTAACTCTGGCCATGGTATGTGCCTCCTATGCTTCTTAATTTCTTATGAGTATGGTAATAAACGTTTCATTTGTGCTTCATTTGTTTTATCAACAATACCAGATTTACGCAGGTTACGTTTTCTTTTTTGGGATTTCTTCCCTAAAATATGACTCATACCAGCTTTAGATCTTTTTAATCTCCCTGTTCCTGTAACTTTAAAACGCTTTGCAGCTGCTCTATTTGTTTTTAACTTAGGCATCCTATGTTCCTCCTTGTTGTTATCTAAATATATATCCATCTATGGAAATCTCTTTACTTCGGTACTACCATTATAACCATGCTTCTACCTTCGAACCTTGGCCTTTGCTCAATATCCCCAAATTCTTCAAGAATCTTAGCAGCCTCCTCAAGTAGTTCTCTTCCACTTTGCGTGTGCATCATTTCACGTCCTCTAAAGGTTACAGAAACTTTTACCTTGTTTCCTGCTTTAAGAAACTTTTGTGCATTACGCAATTTAGTATCAAAGTCATGTTTCTCAATACTTGCTGAAAACCTAACTTCTTTAACACTAATCGTTTTTTGTTTCTTTCGAGCTTCTTTTTCCCTTTTTGCAATATCAAATTTGTGTTTGCCAAAGTCCATAATCTTACAGACTGGTGGCTTTGCTTTTGGTGCTATCATAACCAAATCAAGACCTGCTTCAGTAGCCAATCTTTGAGCCTCTCCTATTGCCGTGACTCCTATTTGTTCACCTTCTACACCAACTAATCTGACTTCCTTTTCGCGAATTTGCTCGTTTATCAATACGCCTTTAATAATGGGCACCTCCTATAATTTGTTTGCCATTCATAGATATATAACTTTATCACCATAGGTGATTGTTATCCGCTTCTCAACATTTATTATGACACCAAAAAAGTGGATAGAATAATTCTATCCACTTAATAAACATCGTTATATATACACATGTATCACTTAGATCCTACACATATCTATAATTAAGATTATTCATAACCATACGAACTTGATCGTTGTAAGGTGAGAAGTGGATACCTCTACTTATTTATTGTTTAACCTTTATAATCATATCACTATATGATCTCTTTGTCAACTTTATTCTTCATCTGTTGCATCTGACAAATAATTATATTTAGTTTCAATTTCTTTTTTAATGCGATCTACAACAACATCTAGATCCATTGCACCCTCATCACCCTTACGACTTCTTACGGATACTTTGTTATCATCTTGCTCTTGTTGGCCAACTACAAGGATATAAGGAACTCTTTCATTTCGTGCCTGACGAATCTTATAGCCTATTTTTTCTGCCCTATGATCTATTTCTATATCTATACCTGCATCTTCAAGTTTTCTTGCAACTTCCTCTGCATAGTTCTGATATTTTTCAGAAATAGGTAGAATCTTAGCTTTAACCGGCGCTAACCATACTGGGAACGCACCCGCAAAATGTTCAATTAGGATTCCAATAAAACGTTCAATACTTCCAAATACAACTCTATGAACCATAACTGGCCTATGTTTATTACCATCTGCACCTGTATATTCAAGTTCAAAACGCTCTGGTAATTGAAAATCTAGTTGAATGGTTCCACACTGCCAAGTTCTGCCGATACAGTCTTCTAAATGGAAGTCTAATTTAGGGCCATAAAATGCACCGTCACCTTCATTGATAATATAGTCATATCCTAGTTCTTCTATTGCTTCACGAAGGGCATTAATTGCCATATCCCACTCTTCATCTGATCCCATACTATTTTCTGGTTTTGTAGAAAGCTCAATATGATATTTAAATCCAAATGTTTTATATACCTCATCAATCAGCTTTACGACACCCTTAACTTCATCCTTAATTTGTTCTGGCAACATAAATATATGAGCATCATCTTGGGTAAAGTTACGAACTCTCATAAGTCCATGTAAGGCTCCTGATAATTCATGCCTGTGCACAAGACCTAATTCACCCATACGGATTGGCAGATCTCTATAAGAATGATTTTTTGTTTTGTAGGCTAAAATTCCACCTGGGCAGTTCATTGGTTTAATGGCAAAATCCATTTCATCAATAACTGTCGTATACATGTTTTCCCTATAATTATCCCAGTGTCCACTTGTAATCCACAGGTCCTTGTTTAAAATAATAGGCGTAGATATTTCTACATAACCTACTTTTTTATGAATTTCTCTCCAATAATTAGTTAGGGTATTACGCAGTTCCATTCCTTTCGGTAGAAAAAATGGAAAGCCTGGTCCCTCTTCTAATAAGGTGAATAATTCTAGTTCTTTACCTAACTTTCGATGATCTCGTTTTTTTGCTTCTTCTAGCTTTTCTAAGTGCTCTGTAAGCTCTGCTTTTTTAGGGAAAGCTGTTGCATAAATTCGAGAAAGCATTTTGTTTTTCTCGCTACCTCTCCAATAAGCCCCAGCCGACGAAAGGATCTTTATAGCTTTGACCGGCTTTGTACTCATTAAGTGTGGCCCAGCGCAAAGATCTACAAAATCTCCTTGTTGATAAAATGAAATAGTTTCATCTTCTGGCAAGTCATTAATGAGTTCTACTTTATATGGCTCATCCTTGTCTTCCATTAGTTTAATCGCTTCATCTCTTGGAAGCGTAAAGCTTGTGATTGCTAGATTTGCCTTAACTATTTTCTTCATCTCAGCTTCTATTGCTGCAAAGTCTTCTTCTGTAAATGGGCGTTCATGATCAAAGTCATAATAAAATCCATTATCAATAGCTGGCCCTATTGCGAGTTTTGCACTAGGAAAAAGTGTCAGCACAGCTTGAGCTAAAATATGAGAGCCTGTGTGTCTAAAGGCCTCTTGTCCTTCTTTATCATTAAATGTTAATATTTCTAAGTTACTATCCTCATTAACCACTGTCCGAAGATCCACCATTTCTCCGTTTAGTTTTCCTGCACATGCCACACGTGCAAGTCCGGCACTTATATCTTGGGCAATCTCAAGTATACTCATGCCTTTATTGTATTCTTTAATGATGCCATCTTTTAATGTAATTTTTATCATTCTACTTCCTCCTTACTAAAATTTAATATAACAAAATTCTCTCATCCCTCCAAAACAAGAAAGGATGAGAGAATATATACTTTATCATTAAACTTATTGTATACTATAGTTTTTTTTGTGTCAAGATATCCTTCAAAGCTCTAAAAATTCCCACTTTGAATCCCTCTCTTTCACAGTGCTGGCAACTATTGCAATAAGTTATTCTGCCTTCATATATGTTTTTAATGGTATCCATCAGCCTTACATTATTACATTTTTCCTCTTGATGAATCATCATACTTGAAGGTGCTAATGTTAATAGTGTCCCTAATATTAAATCATCCTGGCAATCGTACTGATCCCTATTAAGCGTCACAGACTCTTTCTTTTCATTATAAAGGTCAATACTGCCATTTTTATCTGGTATGATATGAATCTGATCCATTAAAGACTTTTGATTTAAAACAAAATATTTTATAAGTGTAATAAATTCTTTATACTCTTTATAAGCTTCATATTCATAAGTAAGATTCTCTACCATATCGATCAAGAACATTTTATACTGAGATAATCTAAATCTTATCCAGCCATCTATACAGAAGGCATTGTTCTGTGTGATTTCGTTAATAATAGGATGTAATAACTTTTTAGTTTCTAGCTTATCTTCTACTATCTCTGTAATCACAATTTCTCTAAACCCATAACTTGTTTGTAAAATTTCATTTGCGTAATCAACAGCAAATTCTTTTTGAATAATATCTACTATGGCTTTAGCAACTGGTATTATTATATATTCCTCAAAATAACCTTCCACTTGTGATTCAGGTATTTCTACGGGAAAAGAGCAAGTCACAAATGTAATTTCGCCTTTTTCCTCCACATTAATAATAGGTTCATATTCTTTTAGCTTTAACTGTTTTATTCTTTTATTTATATATTCCCCAATCTGTAGTCTGTAGGAATATGTGCTAATAACCATATGCTTCACACTAATCACTCCTATTGACGCACTCACTTTAAATATATGCCCAAAGAACACATTACTTACGTTGTCCGCCTAAGATTATGTAAAGCTTCTGTATCATATTTAATTGTTTTTGATTTCATCCACTAAACTTTGTAATTGTTTTTCCTTAAAATCATAGTGCTTATTACAAAAATGACAGATTAATTCTGCTCCTTTATCTTCTTCAATCAGTTCTGTCAGGTCTTCTAACCCAATGCTCATTAAGCCCCGCTCCATTTGGTCAACACTACAGTCACAGCAAAATTGTATTGCTTGTCTTTCCCAAAAAGTTACATCTCCTAGTAAATCTTGAATGATATCTTCTATGGTTTTGCCCTCTTCTAGCAATGTTGTAATTGACGGGAAATCTTTTAACTTGGCTTCTAATAAGTCAATTGCATCATCTGAAACACCTGGTAAGACTTGAATAATAAATCCTCCTGATTGTTTAACACTATAATCAACATCAATTAAAACCCCTAAGGCTACCGCTGAAGGTGTTTGCTCTGAAGTTGCAAAATAGTAGGTAAAGTCTTCTGCAATCTCACCTGATACAAGGATTGTTTGTCCTATATAAG
>CAYRAL010000129.1:0-4584 GCA_964422235.1 uncultured Candidatus Epulonipiscium sp.
ACTAACCTACGCAGGTAACCTAGAAAACCTAAAAGAAATAGAAAACCACCCCAATTATACCTTCATAAAAGGTGACATTAGAGATGAAGCCCTGATTAAAGAGATTTTCGAAAAACACAAGATCGATACAGTGATTAACTTTGCAGCAGAATCACATGTAGATAGGAGTATCGAAGACCCACAGGTTTTCTTAACAACCAATATTTTAGGGACACAAGTCCTTTTAGATCAGGCCAAAAATAGCTGGAAAGTCAACCCAAAAGATAGCCATTGCCGCCTATTTAAGGAAGGGGTCAAATTCCTCCAAGTTTCAACAGATGAAGTCTATGGAACACTTGGCAAAGAAGGCTTATTTACAGAAGATACGCCTCTAGCTCCAAATAGCCCATACTCATCATCCAAAACAAGTGCTGACCTTTTTGTCCGTGCCTACTACGAAACATACGGAATGCCCGTGAATATCACAAGATGCGCCAACAACTACGGCCCATACCAATTTCCAGAAAAACTAATTCCACTAATGATTAACAATTGTCAAGCAAATAAAGACCTTCCCGTATACGGAGACGGCATGCAAGTTAGAGATTGGCTACACGTTACAGATCACTGTAGGGCTATCGATACAGTACTCCGTAAAGGGAAAAATGGAGAAGTTTACAATATCGGCGGCAACAACGAGAAAGCCAACATTGAAATCGTAAAATTAATTATAAAGCAGCTTGGAAAATCAGAAGACCTCATCAAATACGTCAAAGACAGACCAGGCCATGATAGAAGATATGCCATCGACAATACTAAAATCACAAGTCAGTTAGGTTGGAGCCCAGACTATACCTTTGAACAAGGCATGGCAGAAACAATTGACTGGTACCTAGAAAACAAAGAGTGGATGGATAAAATCAACCAAGGCACTTATGAAGATTACTACGACAAAATGTACGCTAACAAAATGAGTAAATAAAATAGTAGCATGGAGGTTAATATGGAGAAGGTATCAATAGTTCTTAGGACAAATGAAAGATATTTATTATTAGATAGAGCGTTAGAAGATATAATGATGCAAACCTTTCGAGATTGGAAAATTATACTGGTAAACGATGGAGGAGATATTGAAAAAATATCCAACCTTATACGCAAAAACAGCATCCCCGCAAATAAAATAAAAATAGTTCATTTAAAAGAAAATAAGGGCCTTAATATTGCAATCAATGCAGGTGCTAAAGAGGTAGAAGGAGAATATGTGGTTATTCATGATGATGATGATACGTGGCATGAAACCTTCCTAGATAGAACGGTTAGTTTTCTCGATGAGAATAAAGAGTATGGCGGTGTTATTACTCATACTATTCAAATAGTTGAAGAGATAGAAAACAATAGAGTTAAAATTATTAAGGAAAAAGACTTTAATTCAAATGTAAGAGGTGTGATTAGTTTCAATGAAATTTTAAAAAACAATCTATTCTCACCAATATCATTCTTATATAGAAGCCGGGTTTACAAAGAAATTGGGCTATACGATGAAAACTTAAAAGTACTTGAAGATTGGGATTTTAACATAAGACTTATGTCTAAATATGATATTGGTATTATAGAAGAGCCACTAGCTAACTACCATATAAGAAAACAAAAAAACCTCCAATCCGTGTTCCAAAACACAATAACACATAGACGAAGAGATCATCTAAAATATGATTCAATCATAAGAAATAAATACCTAAGACAAGATATAGCAAACAATCAAATAGGAATAGGTGTTATGATGAATATCTTAAAATGGTCAGACACCAGGTTAATGCGATATGCAAAGAAAGTGATAAAAAGGTAAAGAGGGATCAGCATGAGAGTAGAAAAGGCAGTTAAGAATATAAAAATAGCAATCATATATCAAATCACAATCATGCTATTTAACTTTATAGACCGCAAAATATTTCTCCAAGTCCTAGGTGTTGATTATCTAGGACTAAATGGATTATTCAATAATATTATCGTTATGCTTTCACTTGCCGAACTTGGGATAGGAACAGCAATTATCTACAACCTATATGACCCATTGCAAAGAGATGACAAAGAAGAAGTGGCAGCCCTCATGCAGTTTTACAAAAAAGCATACCAGGCAATAGGAGTAGGTATAGCAGCCATAGGAATCATTGTTTCTTTCGTCTTACCAATCTTTATTAAAGACCCAGTGTATGGGAATTCCTACATAAGAGGAATCTATTCTATATTTCTAACCGGCACAATACTCACCTATTTTACAGGATATAAAAGATCTCTTTTGTATGCTGATCAAAAAAACTATATCCTATTAATAGGTGATATGAGCGCCAACACAATAGGAGTCATTGCAAAAATAGGAGTGCTCTTTGTCACAAGGAATTATATAATGTATGTTATTATACATACACTATTTAAACTTCTTCCTAATATTTGGGCAGGATATAAGGTTAATCAAATATACCCATATATTAAAGAGAGCAAAGTAAAATTATCAGCTATAAAATTACAAAAGGTAAAGAATAATGTAAAAGATTTATTTATCCACAAAATATCTAACTTTGCAGTGAATGCGACAGACAACATTATTATATCCTCATTTATCGGCTTACAAGCAGTAGGATTTGTCTCTAGCTATAGTATGATCATTGCAGCACTTATCGGACTTATTACCCAAGTTACAGACGGTGTTCAAGCAAGCCTTGGGAACCTAGTAGCAGCAGAATCAAAAGAGAAAGTTAATGACATATTTGATAAACTGACCTTTGCCAGCTTTTGGATAGGCAGTTTTTGTGCCGTATCCCTCACAAGCCTCATACAGCCATTTATTGTTCTATGGCTAGGAGGGGACTATCTTCTAAATAATCAAATCGTCCTGATTCTTATTATTAACTTTTTCCTGTGGACCCTAACAAGGCCAACATGGCAAATGATGACAGTAGCAGGCTTATTTAAAGAAGATAAAATCAACGCCCTAGTGGAGATCATCGTTAATCTAGTGATTTCCCTGCTACTGGTGCAAAAATTAGGGCTTATAGGTGTGTTTATGGGAACCATGATTAGTTATATAACAGCATGGATTTTAAAGTCACACTTACTATACAGAAAATTTTTCAAGAAGTCTTATGCTAACTATTATGGTAAGATAATAATATACATATTGGTAACAGTATTTGAAGTCGTAATAATCTACACCATTGGCACAAAAATAAACATTGCAAATGGTTACCTAAGGTTTGCGCTACAGATGGTAATATGTGCAGTACTACCAAATATAATAAATTACATGTTGTTTGCAAAAACAAAAAGCTTTCAGTATTTTGCAAAACTAATAAAGGGTGTTATGATGGACCTATTAAAGAGTTTAAAAACGGACAAAATGCTACAATTAATTCAAAAAAGCCTGTTTATTATAGTAGCAGTGCTAATATTTGCCTTGCCAGTGGATACCATGCAAATCCCTATTGGAACAACAATAGGAAAGCTAGCAGCTGTATCTATCTTTATGGTCACTGGCTTATATGTTGCTTATATAACAGCAGTGCCAGGTATTATTGACATAAAGGCAAAAAAGGCTTTAGAAAAATATATTTTATTTGCAACATTCCTAACGGTTTTTGCAGGGCTATCAGGTGGTATGTCAGCCGTAAAGCCCACAGTTATGATGTTTTTGATCTTAAACACAGGTATTGCCTTTGCCTATATTGATTATAGTAAGATTGGGAAATGGATTTATATACTAGATATTGGGATGGTGACATACCTCATCACGTTAATCATCTACTATTTAAAGCTAGAAGAGAAACCGAGATCATATGCCTTTATATTTACCAACCCAAACTATCTAGGTATTCTTTCCATCTTGATGATAGGAATATGCATTTTAGCATACAGCCTAACAAGGAGTAGAAGATACCTAGTTTATCCAGTAGCATTCATATGGTTAGCCAAGCTTTCAAGAAGCCGAACGGCAATACTTGCTTTAGGCGCAGCAGTCCTTATATATCTATTGTGGAAATTAATTATTAAGCATAAAGGGATATACTATACTTTTTTTGGGCTGATGATAGGCGGAATTATAACCGTTACCATGTTCTATCCATTGACCAATACGTTATCATCTTTTGATACAATAAATCAGGAAATAATAGAAAAAACAGGGAAAGGTTTATTTAGCGGCAGAGAAAAATTATGGATAGATTCCATTGAACTCATTAAAGAAAAGCCTTTTAAAGGATATGGTATGGGGGCTACACTAGAAGATTTAAATGGTGGAGCGCTCTCAACACATAATGTCTATCTACAACTATTATTACAGGGTGGGATACCTTTATTATTGCTCTTTGCAGCACTTATACTGTGGATTTGGCGAAAATTATATAGTATAAAAAATACCAAAATAGCACAAGTAGGCGCTGGCTGTTTGGTATCGGCGTTGGTTCTGGGAACATTTGAACTATATCTGTTAGGACAAAGTATTTCTCATGGCATTATCCAATGGTTCATCATAGGCCTCGCCCTAAGCCCTGCCCTATACAACAGTAACGACACAAAAGATATCAAGGAGATGGATTAGATGATTGCTTACAT
>CAYRAL010000130.1:0-4551 GCA_964422235.1 uncultured Candidatus Epulonipiscium sp.
GCAGATGGTGTAGTAATTGGGATATTAAAGCCAGACGGCTCATTAGATAAGGAAAGAATGGAAATACTTATAGATCTTGCAAATCCAATGAATATCGTTTTGCATAGGGCCTTTGATGTATGTAAAGATCCATTTGAAGCATTGGAGACTGCTAAAGAACTGGGTATACAAGCTATTTTAACATCTGGTCAAAAGGCAACAGCTTTAGAAGGGGCAGACCTTATAGAAGAGCTTATAAAAAAGGCAAATGGGGAAATAGATATTATGCCAGGAGGTGGCATTAGCGCCAGTACAATTTTACCAATTATGGAAAAGACAAATGCTACAAGTTATCATATGTCTGGTAGAATTGACAAAGAAAGTCCTATGGTTTATAGAAAAGAAGGCGTGCCTATGGGCTTAGCAATTTTATCAGAGTACACAGCTTTCGAAACAGATAGCATGGAAATAAGCAAGGCTAGAAGAATGATTGAAAATAATCACGAAATTTAGTGAGTGGTAAGTGTATTTAAAACAATTTTTTGAACAACATATAGTGAAAAAATGCTACCGTATCATAGGTAGCATTTTTAGCAAAACACATATTATTTATCTCTTTTATTATAGATACTATTTTTAAAGCTAGCTTCAGTTGGCATGGGTTTTGAATTGGTAACCACACCATCTTCGGGGTTACCATAAAAATCCTGTCTAATGAGTTCTGTTTGATCGGTACCAGCAGGTGTATCCGTTATAGTCGTGCGTTTTCCTACGTTACTTTTCATTTTTAACCTCCTTAATAAGAAGTAGTTTGTGCCATGTAATTTTAAATATGTATAAAATATGAATATAAAATGGGAAATGTTAACAAACTGTGCATTGAAGATAAATTAAAAATTAGATATAATATAATGTATAAATAATAATTTGGAGGTTATAATATGGCTAATATAAAATATGAAATTATAGAAAAAATAGGAAAGCTTTCGGAATCTGGAACAGCTTGGGGCAAAGAGCTAAACTTAATTAGCTGGAATGATAGAGAAGGCAAGTATGATTTAAGGGATTGGGCGCCTGAACATGCAAAAATGGGAAAAGGAATTACATTAACTAAAGAAGAGCTAAAAGCTTTAAGAGAAATATTAAACGGGTTAGACCTATGAAATTAGAAGCAATGGATATGAGAGGGATGGCACTACTAAAAGAAAATCCAGATAAATTTGAAATGATAGAAGCGATCAGAAAAGATTGGATACCCTTTGTTAAAAGCTATGAAATGGTTTTATTGGAGCTAGAGAGTGATTTTAAGATTTTGGATTTAGAATGGAATGCTACCTATAGCTATTCTCCTATCGAACACATTAAAACAAGATTAAAGAACCCAATATCCTTAATCAAGAAAATCGAAAGCAAAAATATCCCATTCAAGCAAGAGGCAATAAGGGCAGCCATTAGAGATATTGCCGGTATAAGAATTGTAACAGGTTTTGTTGATGACGTTTATATGATGTTAGAGCATATAAAACAAAGGGAAGACTTAAGAATAATACAAATTAAAGATTATATTGAAAATCCAAAGCCTAGTGGGTATAGGAGCCTTCATGTAATCATTGAATCCAAAATCATATTATCCAATACAGTTGTTTGGATTCCGGCAGAGATTCAAATACGTACACTTTCTATGGACTTCTGGGCATCTCTAGAACATAAACTACAATACAAATATAAATATAAAAGTATAGAAGAATTACCAGTTCAAGATAGACAGTTATTAAAGGAGGTCGCTCAATCATCTTTTGAAAATGATATTCAAATGAGTGAATTACGACAAAAATTGTTAGCTACAAAGCAGGTATAGGGGATTTAAGATGAAATTTAAAAGAGCAATTAAGAAAGATGTTAATAGCATTATCGATATTATTCAAGGAGCCCAATCTTATCTTAAGGCGCAAGGGGTTGATCAATGGCAAAACAACTATCCCAATATTGAAACCATAAACAATGATATTGATAACAATCATGGATATGTTTTAGTAGAAGACAATATAATAGTAGGAACTGTAGCTGTTATATTTGCGAATGATAAAACTTATCATTCTATTTACAATGGAAAGTGGATAACTGATGGCCAGTATGCTGTTATTCATAGAATAGCCATTAACCCAGATTACCATGGGATAGGATTAGGCACAGAAATTATAAAAGAGGTTGAAAGAATGTGCAAAAATAAAGGTATAAGTAGCATAAAAATAGATACACATAAAGATAATATATCAATGCAGAGTTTACTGAATAAAAATCAATTTTCATATTGTGGTATAATATATTTGGAAAATGGTAATGACAGAATGGCTTTTGAAAAAGTACTTAAAGACTAAAAGCAAATTACCTTGACGAAAATCGTATATATAGATACAATATATACATTATAAAGACATATAAATCGATGAAAAGAAAGAGTAGGATCTACCTATCAGAGAGGGAGTATTAGCTGAAAGCTTCCAATGATCCGAAGACATCTTAGAGTCTGCATCTGAAATTAGTATTAGGATGCGGCGTATAGCTACGTTATAAGCAAAGAGCGGGAGACTAATATGATTAGTTTTCAAGCAGGGTGGTACCACGGGCATATCGTCTCGTCCCTGACATTTTTTGTCATGGATTAGGCGATATTTTAATGTGATAAAATAATTTTTATAGCAAGTCAGAAAGGGGAACATTATGAGTCAAATAAGAGCGTTACGAGGAACAAAAGATATTTTTGGTAGGGATATGAAAGCATGGCACAGCCTAGAACAAGTCATAAGGGGGCTTTGTACTGACTTTGGATTTAATGAAATACGTACACCAATTTTTGAAATGACTAACCTTTTTCAAAGGGGTGTAGGAGAAACGACAGATATTGTTCAAAAAGAAATGTATACTTTTATAGATAAGGGAGAAAATAATATAACATTAAAACCTGAGGGGACAGCCCCAACGGTAAGGGCTTACTTAGAACATAAAATGTATGCAGACACTCAGCCAACAAAGTTATACTATATGACACCTGCTTTTAGATACGAAAAGCCACAAGCAGGAAGGCAACGCCAATTTCACCAATTTGGCATTGAACTATTTGGTGCAGAAAGTGCAACAGCAGATGCAGAGGTTATTGCAATTGCAAGTACACTACTTGATAGACTAGGAATTAAGAAAGTTGAGCTTCACATCAATTCTTTAGGGGGACCAGAATGTAGGGCTAAATATAATGTGACACTGAGTGAATTTTTACAAGAACATAAAGAGGCTCTTTGTCCTTTATGCCAAGAGCGTATGGAGAAGAATCCCCTTCGTGTACTAGATTGTAAAAACCCAAATTGTATAGAGCTGGTGAAGGATGCTCCGACAGTTTTAGATTGTTTAGGAGAAGGATGCCAAGCTCATTTTAAGGAGCTACAAGAACTTTTAACTCAAATGAACATACCCTTTATCATAGATCCTAGCATTGTTAGAGGCCTTGATTATTACACAAAAACAGTATTTGAGTTTATTTCAAATGATATTGGTTCCCAGGGAACTGTGTGTGGCGGTGGCCGTTATGATAAGTTAGTCGAAGAAGTAGGGGGATCCCCAACGCCAGCCGTAGGATTTGGCGCAGGTATTGAAAGATTACTTTTAGTTCAGGCTGCTGAAAATGGTATCAATGAAGATGCTCCAAGTAGAGATATTTATATTGGGGCTATTGGGGGAGCAGCAGTGCTTAAGGCTCACGGCTTTGTTCACCAGCTACGCCAAAATGGAATTTCTGCTGAATCAGATCACATGAAACGTAGTGTTAAAGCCCAAATGAAATATGCAAATAAGATAGGCGCTAGATTCTCCGTTATTATAGGTGATAATGAAATAGAAGCAGGTAAAGCTAATATGAAAAACATGGAGACTGGGGATGTGTCCGAAATTAATTTAGAAAATATTTCAGCAGAGTTTAAAAGTATAGATAAATAAAGTACATTTTATAAAGATATGAGGAGCGATAGATATGGGAGAGTCAATGAAAGGCTTAAAACGCACGCACTACTGTACGGATTTAGGCGAGCAACAGATTGGTGAAACAATTACGGTTATGGGATGGGTACAAAAAAGACGTGATCTTGGAAAACTTATTTTTATAGATTTAAGAGACAGAACAGGCCTATTACAAATTGTATTTGACGAAGAAATAGCAAGCAAAGAAGATTTTAACAAAGCAGAAACACTTCGTTCAGAATTTGTAATTGCAGTAACTGGCAAGGTAGATTCAAGAGGAGAAACAGGTATTAATCGTAACATGAAAACAGGTATGATTGAAATTCATGCAACAGAACTTCGTATTTTAGCAGAATCTGAAACAACACCATTTGAAATTGAAGAAAATAGTGATGTAAGAGATGAACTTAGATTAGAGTACAGATATTTAGATCTTCGTCGTCCAGATATGCAACGCAATCTTATTCTAAGAAGTAAAGTATCCCAAAGTGTAAGAGAATTTTTTGCGACAGAGAGTTTTTTAGAAATAGAAACCCCGATGCTTACAAAAAGCACACCGGAAGG
>CAYRAL010000131.1:0-4516 GCA_964422235.1 uncultured Candidatus Epulonipiscium sp.
CCGGGATTACCTATACGGTTATTCGGGGAATTAGTAGTTTGGGACCAGCATATGCTATTATGTTAATATTAATTGCTCAGATGATTGTGGCCTATCTTATTGAGGTGTTAGGATTGTTTGGAACTGAAAGTGCTGGTTTTGAATGGACTAAGTTAATAGGTGTGGCATTTATGATTGGTGGAATCATCGTATTTCAGTGGAAGAAGTAGCCTACTCTTAATTTAAAACATGCCACCTATATGATGATAGATGACATGTTAAACAAAATATGAGCTTTTAGTTAAAGTATAAGAGACTAAGTAAAATGTAGCTGCTTTTGAATGAGTCCCTTAGTAAGTTTTAAGATTCGTTGGTTGGTAGAGCCGATGTAAGGAAGGTCTGTTGTCAGTAGCTCCTCTACAAAGGGCCCTTCAACTAATACGTCAATTAGGGGTAACAGTTTTTTAAAGCTTGCATATGTTAATAGTTGCTCATATGTGTAGCCTGTATAAACCCAACAGTCAAGCGTAAGCCCTCTTATTTGCCTAAGTAGTGGGAGGAGCTGATCACATTGTAAAAATGGCTCTCCACCAGAGATTGTAACACCTTTTATAATAGGCATATTATTTTTAATACGTGTGAGGATTTCGCTTTGCTTTAGGCTTTCTCCGTAGTCTGGGTTTTGCATATCTCCATTATGGCATCCTGTGCAATCATGATGGCAACCAGATAAAAACACAACACTTCTAAGGCCGACCCCATTTACAGTTGAGTTATCTAGAAATCCTGCCACTTGTAGTGTTCTCATGAAAGGTTCTTTCTATAGACAGCAGAGTTTTCACCATTATGTGAAATACGATCAAAACGCTCAGCAGATTTTCCACTACCAAAACGCTCATCTAAACTTAGGTATCCTGTAACTCTGCTAATGCCCTGAATTTCTGTGCTGGAGCATTGTGGACAAATAGAAGAATTTTCTTGAATACGATGTCCACAATCCTTGCAATACCTAAGATGAAAATTAATACCCATATAACTAATGTTAGATTCTTTATAGGCATAATCCAGGATTGAAAGAATGGTTTCGCCAGTGGGGTAGCCATCTATTTCAATATAACTAATGTGTCCAGCATTACACAGTGTATGAAAAGGTGCTTCAATTTGAATCTTTTCTTTAATAGATATGAGATGACCAACAGGAACATGATAGCTATTTGTATAATAATCTTTGTCAGTCACACCGGGAATATTACCGAATCGCTCCTGGTCTTGAGCAATAAATCTTCCGCTTAAGCCTTCAGCAGGAGTGGCATAGCAGCTCCAGTTAAGTTTTGTTTCCTTTGTAGCATTATCGGTGAAATCTCTAATATACTGTATAATACGATATCCAAGTTCGCGGGCCTCTGGGCTTTCACCGTGATGGGAACCTAATAATGCTGTCAAGGTCTCCGCCAGGCCTATAAATCCAATTGACCAACTTCCATTTTTAAGAATAGGCTCAATGGTATCATTGGGTAATAAGTTTTCAGATCCTAATAATAAGTGTTGACCAGCAACAAAGGGGAGATCTTTAACTTTTAGTTTAGCAAGGATTCCATAGCGATGCATTAAAGAATCCTTAGCAAGCTGTAACCGTGACTCTAAAAGGCTAAAGAACTTATTGATACTACCTTTAGCCAGTATACCAATACGTGGTAGGTTAATGGTAGTCGGTGCAATATTACCACGTTTAGCAGGTCCTTCAGGACCATTAATATTAGAGCAGATATAGGTTCTGCAGCCCATAGTAGCAGGAAGAATACCTTGATCATAATATTTTTTATTAAAATCAGCATCTAAATTCATAAATGTAGGATTCATGCGTTTAGCCGCAACTCGACATGCGAGTTCATATAGATAAAAATAAGGATCATTCTTCTCCCGATTGACACCTTCTTTAACCCTAAAGATAATGTTAGGGAATATGGGCTGTTCACCTTTACCTAGTCCTTTTTCATATTCTAATAAAAATGACTGACAAATAAGTGCAGCATCTTCAGTTAGTGGAATGCCAAGATTAAGACTACTAAAGGGAACCTGAGAACCAGCTCTACTATGCATTGTATTTAAATTATAGACAACACCTTGCATGGCTTGGTGGACACGTTTATTTAGTTTTTGATTAACAAAATTCTCGAATTCATCTTGAGACATTGTGTTAAGTAGGGCCTCAAATTCATTTGTAATTTCATCACGGGTAAGGCCAACATAAGGTGCTAAATCATTATCAAAATTCACATGGGATTGCCCGCCAAACATATCATTTTGAGATGCCTGTAACAAAATACAAGATAATTCAGCAGCAGTTTCGATACGTTTAGGTGGTTTGATTGTTCCATAGCCAGTATTAAACCCACGTTTGAGCAAATCGCCAGTATCAATATGTAAACAATTTGTAGTAAGATTATAACTATCTAAATCATGATAGTGTAAATCCCCAACTTCATGACGTTTAGCAAGATCTTTAGGCATTTTTGACAGGTTATGCCATTTATTTGTTTCACTTGCAATACGCAGAAGCTTGGATGAAAAGTTATTTCCTACGTTTGCATTATCCCGATCAGTTTCAATACCTATATTATGGACTGTATGCATTAGATCAGACTTCATATCACGGAGGCGCGTACGCTCTTTGCGATAATTTGAATAGGCAAATGTAACATGGTTTAATTTTAGATCATCTAGTGTATCTTCAATTAAGTCTTGAATTTTTTCAACATCGATTTCCTTGATGTTGCGATTAGAAATATTGTCAGTGACCAAAGTTGTAATTTGATTAACATCTAATTCTAAGTTTAGCTCATTGGCAGATAAGGATAAGGCATTTTGGATTTTTGATTTATCAAATTCTACCCTTCTGCCATCCCGCTTTATAACATAACATAACATATATATCCCCCCAAAAATATTATCATGGTAATAACGATATAAATACAATATATGGTTATTAAATACAACTTATATACTACATGTTGTATGGAGGGAAGTCAAGGTTTTTTAGGGCAATTTATAAACTGTCCTCTAGAAAGGAGTAATATGCATATACCAAAAGAATTAGTTACATTAGACTTAGAGACTACGGGTTCACAACCGGTGAAGGATGAAATTATAGAAATTGGGGCTGTGAAAACAATAAATGGGGAAATAGTAGATACATTTAAAGCGTTAATTAAGCCCAGAAGTGAGATTCCAGACTATATTACAATGCTAACAGGTATTGATAACCATATGGTGACTAACAGCCCCTATATTGAAGAAGTATTGCCTAAGTTTCTAGATTTTTGTAAAGACTATGTAATTGTTGGCCATAATATAGCATTATTTGATTATCGTATGCTTAAAGTAAAGGCTAATAAGCAAGGATATGTCTTTGAAAAACATGCTATTGACACTTTAATATTAGCAAGAAAATTTCTACCAGATCTTCCAAGTAGGAGATTAGGGGACTTGTGTGAATATTATAACATTGACTTAAGCTCTGCTCATAGGGCCTTTCATGATGCAAAAGCAACCTATGAACTATTAGGACACCTTATTAAAGATTATTACAAGGAAGCCCCAGAGTTATTTGCACCGCGTAAAATGGCATGGAAAGTTCCAAAGCAAAGCCCTATAACATCAAGGCAAAAGAGTTTTTTGAGCTATCTCTTAACAACTCATAATATTATTTTGAATGAGGATATAAGTAAGCTATCAAAATCAGAAGCAAGTAGGAGGATTGACACAATTATAAGAGAATATGGAAGAGAATGCTAAAGTGTAAATATATTACATATTACGTGCATATAAATAATAGTAATTAGTTATGACATATAAAAGCTCAAAATCTTGAAAATAAAAGATTTTGAGTTTTTGTTTTATAAGGGGGGAAGAGATGTGTCCGAAATCTTATAGAAATATTAAAAGCTATAATAGGCAAATACCAGCACAGGCCTCAGGGCAACAATTACTACCATTACCCACAGGGGCACCTATAGAAGAATATATCCTAGAGTATTATGGAGATATATCTAGTGGTTTACCAGAGTTTCCTAATGCAGTAGTTCAAATTATTAATGTAAGGTATGCAAGTGTAAAACTTCCTCGTGAGGATAGAGAGCGGTTTTTAACAAACAATCCTACACAGAGTGTCACATTACCTCTTTTATATGGATTGAATGCAGCTGAGGCATTAGATGAGGCAGGTATTCTCCTTTTCCATACCTATCCTTATGGGGAACTTAGGGGAAGAGGCGTTGTAGTAGGGATTATAGATACAGGAATAGATTATACAAATAGTGTTTTTAGATATGAGGATGGTACCACAAGGATTCAAAGGATATGGGATCAATCTATAGAGGGAGCCCCACCAAGGGGATTTAACTATGGAACAGAATATATGCGAGATCAAATTAACGAAGCACTTGAAAGTCCTGATCCATATAGTATTGTTCCAAGTAGAGATGATAATGGTCATGGCACATTTGTTGCAGGTATTACAGCGGGATATGATAGAAGT
>CAYRAL010000132.1:0-4499 GCA_964422235.1 uncultured Candidatus Epulonipiscium sp.
GTGTTATATTAGAAACTGTATTTGAATCAAGGTATAAACATGCTAAAGAATTAATACGCTTGGGGGCCAATATACAACTAGAAGAAAGAATTGCTATTATTAAAGGCGTAACTGGTCTTCAGGGAACAACTGTAGAGGCAAATGATTTAAGAGGAGGCGCGGCTCTTGTTTTAGCCGGTCTTGTGGCTGATGGCATAACAGAAGTTGAAAATATTAAGCACATCAAAAGAGGATATGGCAATTTGGTTCAAGATATGCAATTATTAGGTGCAAAAATATATACAAAGGAGTGACATCAATAGATGAAGACACCATACAAAAGAAGAAATAATATGAGGTTTTTATTTGTAATAATTTTTATTTGCAGTATGATTGGGATTCTATTATTCAGTACTCCTATTCTGCGTATAAAAGTAATAAGCATAGAAGGTAGCGAGTATTATACCGATGAACAGATTATGGCTAAGGCGGGAATATCTACAGGAATGCACTTGATGCAATTAAATAAAAAAAGAAGTATTAAGCAAGTTTCTGCCTTGCCATATGTAGATTTGGTAGAAATAAATACCCTATTTCCCAATACCCTACAAGTGGCCATTACTCAAAGGAAACCCATTGGATATGTTCCCTTTTCTGGAACATATCTTTCTATCGATAAAACAGGACAAGTGATCGATCAGACTCAGTCACAAGAAGTACATAATTTACCGATTATAGAAGGACTGAAGTTTGATAAATTTGTATTGGGAGAAAAACTGGAAGTGGAAAATGAAGATATCATCATAGGTATTATAGAAATGTCAACACTAATAGAAAAATATAAGTTGTTAGATCGGGAGATAAAGATTGATGTTGGAAATCCAGACACAATCCACTTGTATATTAATTCGTTAGATGTTATAATTGGGGAAATAAATAACCTTGACAAAAAAATCCAATGGTTATGTGAAATCCTAGAACAATACCAAATGGGTGTTTTAGATTTGAGTAATATTGATAAGGGACAAGCAATTATGTCGCCACTTACATAAAAATGAGTATTAGGTAATACCATCGTGGAGGAGGATTTTATAGTGCTAGAATTCGATATGAGCAATAATTATGGTGCGCAAATAAAAGTAGTAGGAGTTGGTGGAGGAGGAAATAATGCTGTTGATCGTATGATAGAACACGGTTTATGTGGTGTAGAATTTATTACAGTCAATACAGATCACCAAGCCTTATCACGTTCTGCTGCAACAATTAAAATTCAAATTGGTGAAAAGATTACAAGAGGCCTTGGTGCAGGTGCTAATCCTGAAATAGGAAATAGATCAGCAGAAGAAAGCCGAGAAGAAATCTTACAAGCAATCAAAGGTGCAGATATGATTTTTATTACAGCAGGAATGGGTGGAGGAACAGGTACAGGTGCAGCTCCGGTCATCGCAAGTATTGCAAAAGAATTATCAATACTAACAGTTGGTGTTGTGACAAAGCCATTTGGTTTTGAAGGTAGAAAGCGTATGATGAATGCAGAAAAAGGAATAGAAGAATTAAAGCAAACTGTTGATACATTAGTTATTATTCCAAATGATAAACTACTTCAGATAATTGACAAAAAAACAACAATGATCGATGCATTCAAAAAAGCAGACGATGTACTTCAACAGGGTGTTCAAGGAATTTCAGATCTTATTTCAAATCCAGGGATTATTAACCTGGACTTTGCAGACGTACGTACAATTATGAATAATAAAGGCATTGCCCACATGGGAATAGGACGAGCATCAGGAGAAAATAAAACTGAAGCTGCAGCATTAATGGCTATTAGTAGTCCGCTTTTAGATACCACTATTGATGGGGCAAGAGGTGTTTTAATAAACATTGCAGGAGGTCCTGGACTTGGTTTGCTTGAAGCGAATGAAGCAGCAAACCTAATTGGTGATTCTGTCGATATAGAAGCTGAAATTATATTTGGAACGTCTATTAATGAAGAATTAGGTGACGAAGTTATTATAACCGTAATAGCAACAGATTTTGAACATGATTTTGATGAAGTAAAACAAGAACCTGTACAAGCTAAAATACAAGCGGCACAGGAACTTACAAAAAATGTTGTTCCAGAGCAAGAAGGCGCAGTTGAGCCGCTTAGGTCTTCTCCAGTACCAGAATCTCAGATAGATATTCCAATTTTCTTACGAAGAAAAAGATAAAAAGTAGTTATAATAGATAAACATTAAAAAAGATACGATATTTGTCGTATCTTTTTTTTGTTCTACAAGGGAGTTTTACAAAATTTGTAAGTGGAATGATATATAATAATAACTAATACTAATACTACAAGGAGTAAACTTATGTCTAACATACCTGCTTTTGAAATATATTTGGATATGCTATTTATATTAAATTTCATTATGGATTATTTTATTTTTTGGATGGTCAGTAAAATTACATATCAAAAGGTTTCGGTAAAAAAACTATGTCTTGGTTCAATAATTGCTGCTATATTATATTGTCTAGTGGTTATAATCCCTTTTTTAAGAACTATACATATTGTTTTTTATTTAATAATGTTACCTTTAATACCAATTAAAGTTATATTTAAACCCAAAAAGATTAAAGCATGGATTCAAAGCTACATTGTAGCTAATATAACGGCTTTAGTTATAGGTGGAATGACTTACGGGATGTTATATTGGGTAAAAGAACAAAATATAGTATTTAATAGTTATAAAAAAATGGATAAAGTATTTTCAATTTGGCTGCTGATTTTTAGTATTTGTTTTTCATATATAACAATTCAAACCTTCAGCTACTATATGCAAAAAAGAAATACTGGAATTCAAAAATTATATAAAGTTATCATACTCTATCAGGATAAAAAGGTGGATTTTGAAGCATTGTTAGATACAGGCAATAAGGTTTATGATCCAATAACAAAATACCCGGTTATTATTGCAGAATACAAAATGTTGAAACCTTTATTACCTAGAGGCATTTGTGATATTTATTCAAAAGAAGAAGATATTACATGTATTGTACAAGAGGCTAGTAAATGCGAATTTGGAGCACGAATAAGGCTAATACCCTATCATAGTTTGGGAAATCCGAGTGGAATATTAATAGGATTTAAGGCAGATCAGGTATATATAGAAGATAATGAGTTAATAGAAGATGTGATTATAGCTATATATCAACATACTTTAAGTGCTGAAGATACATATAATGGCTTGCTTCACGGAGATCTTGTTAGTTAACTAAGTGTAAGGAATATAATAATTAAATGGGGGTTTATATTATGAAAAAGTTTTATCAGTTATATGACAAGTTTAAGCGTATAATCGTAAAGATATTTCATTCAGTTATAATTTCGAATGAAAATGAAGTTTATTATATAGGGGGTAGTGAGGTATTACCATCGCCTCTGACGAAAGAAGAAGAGGCTGAGCTAATACATAGGCTTAGTATTGAGGATTCTTCTGGGGACAATCATGTACAAGTTAAGTCGGTCCTTATAGAAAGAAACTTAAGGCTAGTGGTCTATATTGCTAGAAAGTTTGAAAATACTGGTATAGGTGTAGAAGATTTAATATCAATAGGAACCATTGGGCTTATTAAAGCTATTAATACATTTAAACCAGCTAAAAAAATTAAGCTAGCTACATATGCTTCAAGATGTATTGAAAATGAAATACTAATGTATTTAAGAAGGACAAACAAATTAAGATCAGAAATATCAATAGATGAGCCTTTAAATACAGATTGGGATGGTAATGAACTCTTGTTATCAGATATATTGGGGACTGATGCCAATATTATTTATAAGGGAATAGAAGATGAAGTTGATAAGGCGCTGCTTAAAAAGGCATTATCTAAATTGACTGCAAGGGAAAGAGAAATAGTCGAATTAAGATTTGGTTTTAGAAACCAAGGGGAAGAAAACACACAAAAAGAAGTGGCAGATAAACTTGGTATATCTCAGTCTTATATTTCAAGACTAGAGAAGAAAATCATAGGACGATTAAAAAAGGAAATTAATAGAATGACTTAATAAATTGTATAAGTTTATTTTCTCTGGTAATGATTAAGCATATAGATTCATATTAGTACTCTTATATGCATTAACTAACTGGAGGGAACAATATGGCAATAAATAAAGTAGAAATTTGTGGTGTTAACACAGCAAAATTACCCATTCTATCAAACGATGAAAAAGCTAGGTTATTTGATCTAATTGAGCAAGGAGATGAGCTAGCAAGAGGTGAATATATCCATGGAAACCTAAGGTTAGTACTTAGTATCATCCAACGTTTTAATAACAGAGGAGAATATGCAGATGACTTGTTTCAAGTAGGTTGTATAGGTCTTATTAAGGCCATAGATAATTTCGATTTATCACATAATGTTAAGTTTTCAACCTATGCAGTTCCTATGATTATAGGTGAAATTCGCAGGTATTTGAGGGATAATAATTCTATAAGAGTTAGTAGATCCCTTCGAGATACGGCTTATAAGGCGCT
>CAYRAL010000133.1:0-4482 GCA_964422235.1 uncultured Candidatus Epulonipiscium sp.
GGCTTATCCGTCCTTACACCCGTTAGCATCTCCTGTATAGAAATAAATATTTTAATAAGGGCAACGTCTTCATGGTAAGTCATTATGGTAATCGCTGCCCCTACAAAAAGTGTCAGTGAAACCACAGCGACTTTAGTAAAGTTCCATAGCTTATTTTCTTTATAATCTTCTGGTAGAAACTGAAGTACCACACTCTCTTCCCCTTCATTGGATATGGTAGCATTGGGAATCTCCTTAATAATGGCCTTGATAATTTGTATAATACTAATAATGTAGTTAGCCTTTTTATCTTCTGATATCTTAAAAACAATAATGTCTTCCACTTGTCTTTGGGCATGGCTAGGGGCACTAATTTCTGCAATATCTTTAAGTTGTATTAGCTTCTTTTTTGTTACGGTTGTTTTTCTATGTGGGCTGATATAAATATCCACTGGCAAGAGCCTCCCTTCCTATCCCCCTACTTTCCATCTCTTGATCATAAACAAAGATTCCTTGGGTTGGTTCTCTATGTCTCATATAATAAAAATAACCACCAAAGCCTGCAGTTACTAATAAGCTAATACAAAGTAGTGTTATAATAATCCCCCCTATATTCCTTCTTTTGGCAATCATATACTTTCTCCCTTCTACTCTTTTAACTTTATTTTATTATCTGCACTTTCAGGTTAAATATACATTTTTTTTACTAATGTAGTATAATGATAGGGTCTTATAAAAGAGCTAGCAGGGGGAATTAAAATGAGCAAACTATATTTTTGGTACGGTGCTATGAATTGTGGTAAAACAACTCACTTACTACAAGTGATTCATAACTACGAAAGTCAAAAGATGAATACTATTTTATTTAAATCAAAACAAGATTCTAAGGGAGATGATTATGTTGTCTCTCGGCTGGGAATTAAAAAGAAGGTAGACTTTCTAGTGAATTCGGATACAAACATCATGGAAATGATTAATCTATTTTTAGCTGAAAAAGGTAAAATCCACTGTATAATGGTTGATGAGGTTCAGTTTTTAAAGGCCCATCATATCGACCAATTATTACAAATAGCAGTAGAGTATAACATACCTGTTATGTGTTATGGACTCCGAACTGATTTTCGGATGGATGGTTTTGAAGGTAGTTCAAGGCTACTTGAACTTGCCCATAGTATTGCCGAGATTAAAAACATCTGTAGCTGCGGGAAAAAAGCAACTTTAAATGGTAGAAAAGTTAACGGCACCTTTGTCTTTGATGGAGCCCAGGTAGTGATCGATGATCATACCGATGTTGAATACCAAGCACTATGTGCCAAATGTTTTTTAGACCTAAAAAAAGCAAGTCATTAAGGGTTCCTTAATGACTTGCTTTTAAACTTTGGCCTATAAACTATCTGGAAAGTCTTTTCTAAATGCTGCTACTAATTTTTCTTGCCAATCTGAAACGGCTTCTAATTCTCCAAAAAAGAATCTTAGACTTTTTGGCTCATCTTTGAATCTTAAACCACCAATAAGTTCCCTATGGCCATATAGCCATACAATTCGGTCGATGGCATATTTAACTTGTGATAATGTAAATACCCGTCTTGGCATTGCAAGCCTTAAAAGTTCCATGTTAGAGAGTCTTTCTGTTCCATCATCTTCCCTTTGCTCTGACATTGTTCCTCTTTCCATACCACGAACCCCACTAACAATATATAAGGCAGCAGCAAGCGCACCTGCTGGGTATGCTTTTTGAGGAATATGACTAACAAATCTCATAGCATCTATATGGCAACCCAGTCCACCTGCTGGTGTGATAACTGGTACGCCTGCTTTAAGTAGCTCATCAACCATATAAGAGATGAATTCTGGCCCTTGATTAATGACACTCTCATCCATAGATTCTTCAAGTCCTACTGTTAAGGCTTCCATCTCTTTTACAGACATACCGCCATATGTAAGGAAGCCTTCATATAATGTTACAAGCTCTCTCATATCCCTGTATAACTTTTCGCTATTAGTTGCAATTCCACCACCTCTAGCAAATCCAAGTTTGCGGGCTGAGAAATAAATAATATCACATAGATCCATGATTTCACGTGTGATTTCTTTAATACTCATGGACTGACAAGCTTCTTCCCTTTCTTTAATAAAATAAAGGTTGTCTGTCAGCAGACTTGCATCTAATACCAGCATGAGACCGTTATCATCACATACCTTTCTTATATCTTTTAGGTTTTGTAACGAAAAAGGCTGTCCACCGATTAGGTTTGTTCCGGCTTCCATACGAACAAAAGCTATTTTTTCACTACCATTGTCATGGATAAGGCCTTTAAGCTTATCTATATCCATATTCCCTTTAAAAGGATGTGAGCTTGTTACATTGGTACCTTCTTCTATAATAATCTCTTCGATGCTTCCACCATTTAGTCCAATATGTGCCTTAGTCGTTGTAAAATGGTAGTTCATTGGCACAATAGACCCTTCTTTGACAAAGGTCTGCATAATAATATTTTCACATGCTCTACCTTGGTGAGCTGGGAGGAAATACTCTGTTCCAAATAACTCTGTTATTTTAGCACTTAGTCTTGTAAATGTTTCACTGCCTGCATAACTATCATCTGCAACTAACATAGCCGCTTGCTGCCGATCACTCATAGCGTTAACACCACTATCTGTTAGCATATCCATGTAGACATCCCTATTGTTTAATAAGAAAGTGTTATTACCTGCTTTTTGCATATATTCGAGACGTTTTTCAATAGGGGGTAATTCTAATTTTTGCACAATAGATACCTTATGCATTTCCAGTGGAATGTTTTCACCGCTAAAAAACTTTACTTTTGACATTTCTTGTCCTCCATATCATCTTATATTTATGACTTCCTCACTACATCATACCATAGGATTACACAATATTCTACATTACTTATTAATCAATTATCATTTATCGCCTTTTTAAGTAATTCCAAATAATCCTCTGATGATAGTATGCCTGAAATACGATGCTTATCATTAATTATATAGGTGGGAACAAGATCTATATTTAGCTTTTCGGCCATCTTTCGATCCTTTTCAATTTCTAAATAATACTGATCAGAATTAAACATCTCCATTATTTTTTCCTTATTTAGGCCTATCTCTTCTCCAATGTTAGTCAGAACTTCTAAGTCCTCTATGTCTAGATTTTCTGCAAAGTGAGCATTCAATATTTTTCTTGTCACTTCTTCACTTTTTCCAAATTCTTTGGCATAGTAATTAAGTCTATGAGCATTAAAGGTGTTGGCATCTATGGTTTTATTATAATTGTACACTAATCCTTCGCCTTCAACTTTGGCCTGGGTTTTTTCCAGAATTCTTTGGGCCTTCCCTAGTGGCATTTCATAGTTATCAGCAAATTTTTGCACTGGATTTGCCTCTTTATCTCTATCCTTTGCAATGTCTAATTCTAAACTTCTGTAGTTCATTTCTATCTTATTCCATAGGTCAACCTCTTTTAAAGCCTCCTCGAATTTTTTTCTACCGATATAACAAAAGGGGCAAACAAAATCTGACCAAATATCAACTTTTATTTTTTTCTCATTCATCTTATTTCCTCCTTAACTTGTTTAAAAATCGCCCTATTTAGACCATATCTTACTTTGTTTTATTATATACATTATTCTACCATAGTATTCAACAAGACACTAGTTCTAGGTATATTGTATATTGTATAATAATCATTATTCCTGTATAATTAAGTTATGGTATTATAAACTTTAAACACGTAATATATTATAAGGGGGTTAAAAATGGATAAGAATAATAATAAACTAACGACTGCAAACGGTGCTCCTGTCGTTGATAATCAGAATGCTATGACAGCTGGGCCGAGGGGGCCTATGCTATTACAGGATGTATGGTTTCTTGAAAAACTTGCACATTTTGATCGGGAAGTAATTCCTGAGAGAAGAATGCATGCCAAAGGTTCTGGTGCTCATGGTACTTTCACTGTAACCCATGATATTACCAAGTATACAAAGGCAAAGATTTTTTCTGAGATTGGTAAGAAGACTGATATGTTTATGCGTTTTTCCACTGTAGCTGGTGAGCGGGGAGCTGCAGATGCTGAGCGTGATATTCGTGGATTCGCTATGAAATTTTACACGGAAGAAGGCAACTGGGATTTGGCTGGCAACAACACCCCTGTGTTTTTCCTTCGAGACCCACATAACTTCCCTGACCTAAATAGGGCTGTTAAACGAGATCCTCGTACCAATATGAGAAGTGCACAAAACAACTGGGATTTCTGGACCTCTCTTCCTGAGGCTCTTCACCAAGTTACCATTACCATGAGTGATCGTGGTATTCCTTTATCTTATAGGCATATGCACGGTTTTGGTAGCCATGCATACTCACTCATTAATGCCAATAACGAGCGAGTATGGGTTAAGTTCCACTTTGAAAGTCAGCAAGGAATTAAAAACTTAACAGATGACGAAGCTGCGCAGATTGTTGCTCATGACCGAGAAAGTCATCAAA
>CAYRAL010000134.1:0-1630 GCA_964422235.1 uncultured Candidatus Epulonipiscium sp.
CAGTCCATGTAGCATAAACTGTCTTTTTCAAAGTGCAAGCTAACCTCATATCTCTGGCCACCACGACCCATAACATGCGCGTCAACGGCCCACTCCCCATACTCTATATCTTCGTACTCATAGTTACTAATGGCATGGTTTTTATAGTAATCCTCACCCCTAGCATAAACTGCATCACTGCTAGCTAGTCTTTGAATTGTCTGTAGGGTAAAACTCATACTAAAGATCCCCTTTCTTCTTAAAGGCCTGCTATCTTATTAAACTTCCACTTGGTTAAATACTAACCTATTGTTAGCATCGCCTCAAGTGGAAGTTTTTAAACATGTTATTAACTTGATTAGTTTTTTTATTTCCTTATCTAGTTGTTTATGCAAATAGCATTCAGTTTAATAATAATACGATATTTTCATTAAATCATTCATCGAAATAATAACCACACGTTGACGTACTTTCTTATGTACGTTACAATGTAGTTGGAGGTGATATTTTGAAAACAGTTAATGCTACACAAGCAAGACAAGATATTTATAACCTAATAGATGAGACCATCCTAAATAGTAATCCAATACAAATTACAGGAAAGAGGGGAAATGCTATTCTCATTTCTGAAAGTGACTGGGATTCCATTCAAGAAACCCTCTATCTTTCATCCATAAAAGGTATGGAGGAAAGTATTGTGGAAGGTTTGAATACACCTATTGAAGAATGCGAGGCACTAGATTGGGAAAATATCTAATCCTCTATACCAAGCATGCTATCAAGGATGCCAGAAAAATCAAAGGTACAAAACTAGAACAAAAGGTCCTACAACTAATAAATATTATTCAAATCAATCCTTTCGAAAAACCACCTAATTACGAAAAACTTATAGGAAACCTTCAAGGTGCATATTCAAGACGCATTAATATACAGCACAGGTTAGTATATGAGGTTATGGAGGAAGAAAAAACAATAAAGATTTTAAGAATGTGGTCACATTACGAATAAGCAAAAGCAGCCCTACTAAGGCTGCTTTATTGTTTGCTATGCTTTTTATATTGATCAACAACATAAGCCTTAGGTTGCCTAATAGGTTCCACATGAACCTTAGGCGCCCCCTTGCTAGCCCATAGCCGTCTATTCTTCTCTTCACCTTGAGTAATAGCCGCCTTAGTCTCTACAACCTTACCCACAAGACCCTGAAGTCTTTCTAGGTCTTGCTTAGAGGTTATTGCGTTCTTGTTCTCTTCATAAATAGATTGAAACTGAGTTTCTAGCTCATCTAGCCTTATAATCAACTCTTGCTTGTTACTAGCAAGCTCTGATAGCATCTCATCTGCTGAGCCATGTAAAATCACCGTTTCTTGATTTTGAGTCATGGTATTGATGTCCGTCACCACATTCAAGATACTCTCTAGTGTCTTAAACAGCCTATCTTTACTATTTGTCATCTTCATTACTCCTTAGTATCGAAGAATACACCTTCTTCTTTATACAAGCCATATTCAGTCCCGTAATGTTCTCCTTGCTTCCTACCTGTACGGATTTTAAAAAGTTCACCCTGAACATGTTTGAGTTCTTTTTTCATAAGAGCTTGATTGGCATGATCAATGGTCATAATCTGGCTCAAGATACCTTTAAGCGGCTCTGC
>CAYRAL010000134.1:1640-4476 GCA_964422235.1 uncultured Candidatus Epulonipiscium sp.
TTTGATGTCATCTCATCCACTAGATCTCCTGCTTCCTGATCTAGCTCATCTACCTGATTCATCATAGCTTGCCTTTTGCTAATTAATTCTTCAAGCCCATCCATATCTTCATCTTCAATTAGTTTTGTCTGTGCCTGAGTGTTTTCTAGGATTCGCCCTAGTAGCAATTCTTTTTCTTGTAAATATCCCATGCCCTAGGCACCTCCTTATTTTATCCCCTGCGACTTCTTCTTGTATGAAATCTACCTGTTTTAAGTTCTACATCATCATGTATATTAAAGCCTTTATGGCCACTACTATTGTTTTCCACATAAGAAATACTGCCATCTTCCACAAAGCAATTAATACTTTTTAGTGTCACTCTTGTTGCAGTAATGACCTCCATTACAGTTGCCCCTGGGTTCTCCCTTATATGATTGACAATTAAAGCATAGTCCTTTGCATTGAGCTCGGAGCATGACTCACAGTATAACTCTTTATTTTTTTCAAACATCTTTTTGCATCTACCACATACTTGGTAAGTTATAAGATCAGCTCCCTTGCTATATTACTTACTCAGGTTTTGGCTTTGTAGCCTGAACCCAGGTATCTCGTATTTGCCTCATAAAATCTGCTGCAATATCCAGGTGCTCTGCATTTTTAGTCATATTTGCCTCTACAAGCTCATATAGGATAAAATCATAAATGCGATCTAATTCTTTAGATACAGGATACTTATGATCTAAGGTTATCTGCAATTCTTGAATAATATCTTGGGCACGCACAATAAGTCTATGAGCTTCTTGCGTATTTTTTTGCTCTATGGCTTCCTTGCCCTGTACACAAAACTTAATAGCCCCGTTATATAACATTAATGTTAATTCATGAGGTGATGATGTTAGGACTGAATTACTTCTATAGGCTTGATATGCATTTGCTGTTGTCATTTAATTAACCTCCAAATTGTTGTGCTAACCATGAACCCTGATTATTCAATGAACTTAGCATTTTTTCCATTGCTGCAAACTTTCTATATTGCATCTCTTCCATTTTATACATGCGCTCTTCTAAGGTCTTAATTCGCTTGTCAAAGCTCTTAAACTGATTATCCATAACCTTATCGTTATAGAAGTTCATAGCACTTTTGAGTTCATTACCAGAAATAAGCGTTTTATTGTGGTCTGCATATAGGTTTTTACCTAGTGCCTCAAATAATTTAGCAACACCTTCTGGGTCTTTTCCAATGGATTCTCTGAGTTTATTAGGCTTTTCAGAATGCAAACCACTATCTTCATCGCCCTGAATATATAACTTCCCTTTTTCTTGCCACGACCCTGCAACAATACCTAGGCTAGCCAGTGAGTTATAGTTACTCCCCTCCACCTGTAATACCTGTCCTAAAATACGCCGTGCACTATCCACAAAACTTGTTAACTGATCATCCTTATAAAAAAGCGAATTGTTTAGTTTATCTTCCCAAAGCTCAATTTCACTTTCACTCATGCCCTTTCGTTCTTCAGCTGTTAGAGGCATAATATCTTTCCCTGGTTTTGTACCAATTTTGAGATTAATCTCATCTATAAGTTGATTGTATTCTGTGATAAAGTCTTTGATAAAATCATAGGTTGCATTAGGATCATTGGCTGATGTGATGGTAATAGCCTCACTACTTGTTGCTTTAAGGGTTGCTTTGATACCATTTACTTCGATTTGGTTACTGCTACTGTAAAACGTGTCACCATTATAGGAATACTCAGCATCTTTACCCTTAGCTATACTTGTGAATTTATCCTCCTGAATTAACCCTAGCTCTTTAAATAGATTTCTTCCTCGTCTCACACTTTCAATACTTACTGGCGCTTTTAACTCCCCGTCCTTGTCAGGAACTTCTTTAGGAACTCATCCAAGAGCAATTTCTACATTTGCCCCTGTCTTACTAGAGTTTATAAAAAATTTACCATTTTTTTCATCATACTTTGCAGTAAAGCCTTGGTCTTTTAAAGCCGCATTCATATTGGCTTCAATATCACTTATTTTATTATTTGCCCCTAGCTCTACCAAAATATCTTTGCCATCAATACGCATAGCTAAAACAATCGGCCCTGACTCTCCTTTTAAACTCTCTAGGTCTCCTATTTTAGTGTCAGCTGTTAAATCCTTTTTCTTTATCGTTCCTGCCATTTTAGCTGAATCTGCAAGCTCTTTAACTTCAAATTTATGAGTTCCCGGTGGTACTGTCGCCCCGTTATCAATACTCATTGCAGTCGTATTGCTAGATGTTGTCGTATTCTTATTAAAGGTACTACTTAAACTCATTTTATGTGTAAACTTAGTATGGAAATCAAACAATTTCTTGTTCATATCTTTCCAAGCATCTTGCTTTAACTTCACTAAAGCTTGTGCCTTTTTCTCTTTGTCTATCTTATATTGTTGTGGCCTCATTAAATCTTTAACGATACTGTCTGTATCCATTCCTGAAGCCATTCCTGTAAACCTTATTGGATTTGATCTCATGCTAATTCCTCCTATCTCTTTTCATCTACAAATATTCCTGCTACTTCACACATATGCGCTACTGCGTCTAGTACCTTTTCTGGCGGGATTTCACGGATGATTTCTTTTGTACTTTTATCAATTACCTTAACCATAATTTGTTTTGTCTGCTTATGAATTGCAAATTCAAACTCTTTTTCTGGTCCTAAAATCTTTTGATTTGCCGTTTCAATAGATTCCATAATTAACTTTTCCTGCATTGTTGGTTTGTATCCCATATATTGTTTTGTATGATTAACAATGTCTATATTGCTGGTTCTTTTCTCCGTACTAGGCTCAGTTTGTTTTGTATTCTTAATAGCTT
>CAYRAL010000135.1:0-4038 GCA_964422235.1 uncultured Candidatus Epulonipiscium sp.
AGGCTCATCTGCTCTTGGGTCTCCAATCTCCCAACACTAGGGAGCTCATCATCTTTAAATAGCGCTCGTTGTATCTGCTGCTCTTTGGCCATAATCTGAGTGCCATCTGTGGCCGTTCTCAGCCTGCAGCTATAGACTACCGGGAAGTATTTGCGGATAAATGAGCCTTCGGCTAGGGCGGTTAGTGTGATAATTTGAAAACCTAGTTGTTCGGCCACAAAAAATACTGGGTTTAGGACGTGGTCGCTGGATGCTTGGCCAAATGGGTTATCTAGGATAACCGTTCGGTTTCTTTTTTGTCCTTCTATAAGGTGTCCTGTTTTTTCTGCTAAAAAATTCAAAAGCCCGAGAAAGAGAATCATATTTTTGCTCCATCTTTCTCCGCCGGACCATTTGTTGGTGGATTCCCAGGAGCTTGTTAGAGGTGCTAGGGTATTTTGATTGGTTAGCTTTCGGCATTTGACAATGACTTGGCTATTTTGGGTTACTACGGCTAAAAGCTGTTTCACTGATAGCCACTTTTCAATTTCCCTACGGTGAGTTTCTTCTGGATGCTTACCGCTTTCAAGCTGCTCAATAATCCATAAAATATGATTTTGAATGGCTTCTTTACCTTTTAGTTTGTCCCATTCTGGGACTTTGATGGTGTAGACATCTTTCCACTTGTCCTCTATTTTGACTCTGGTTTTCCTGTGTATTTCCCCTAATGCGTCGGCGACTTCCTTAACGTAGGAGTGGATAAAATTAATAAACAATTCTAGTTCTTCGGCGTGGGTTTTGATATCGTCTTCGGCGATTGTTTTGGTCTTCATTATTCTATTATGCAGATTACTTTCCCATTTGCTTACTTCCTGGTAGTTTGCTAGATTCTCTATTCCCTTCAGGGTTAGGTTCTGTAGTTTCATATTAGTAATATGACTTCTGCAAAAATGTGTAAACCTTTGTTCTTCTTTTGTTAGGGTTTCTTTTTGTTTTAATACAATTTCTTCGGCTTGCTCTAAGCCTTTGATCATTTGCTCTATATGTTTTGTCTTTTGGTATAAAATATCTAGCTTTTCATCATCTTTAAGCTCACTTGCCTTTATATCATCTGTGAGATATTTAAAATGTTCATTCTTTTTATCCAAGAATCCTTTGGCTTCTTTCGTTTGCTCTAGAGCCTTAGATATTCTTAGGATTTGATCTTCTATATATTTTAGCTTACTGGTTAAATCTTTTCGCTCTTTTTGCAGATTAATGTCTACACTGCTAAGGGCTTCTTCCCACTGAAAGATCTCTTTGTAATTTTTATTAAAGTCATCTTTTTTCCCTTTATAGTTCCCGTTATGGTCAACGTACTCGGTTTTTAAGGTTTCTTTGTTTTCCCCTAAGCTTTTGTTTCTCTTCTCTAAAGTTGTCCGTTGCCCAATTAAGCTTTTAATCTCTCCCTGGTGCTCGTTGATAAAACGAATCTCTTGATCTAGAGTTGGGTACTTTAGAAGTTGGTTTTCTAGTTCCTCTTCTTCTCTGATGCGGCTTTGTTTTATCTTTGTTAACTGATCTTCTAACTCTCTTCGCCCTTTTTGTTGCTTATCTAGTTCCTTTCTCAACTCTTCCCGCTCACTAACAAGGGCTTCTTCGCTATAAGATGAGTATAGAGGCCTATGGTTTTTTACATCCTTATAGATAGGTTGATTATAGATGGCATCCTTATTTCGCTCTTTATCTCCTACATCGTACCTTAGGTCATATATAAGATCCTTTAAATCATTTATCTTTTTCTCTAAACTATTTATAGACGGATTGATGAGTTCTAGTCTTGGATTGATGAGTTCTCTGAGTTCTTTTTGGTTTTTTTCTACTATAGCGCTTTTTTGCATATAATCGGCAATTTCATACATTCTACCTGTTTTATTATCTTTTTCTTTGTCTAGCTGACTCTCTTCCTGAATTAATGCGGTCTGCTCCCTAATGATTTCTTTTTCCCTATTATATATGGAGCTTAGTGCATTTTCTTTTTGGTTTACGGTTTCTTTGAGTTTGAACTGGGCATCTCTTAATTCTTGGGATAAAGCTAGTGGAAATTCTGCTTCAAAGTCTAGTATTTCTTTTTTTAAAAATTTCCATCCTTCATAGGTGGTCTCTATTTCTTTTTTACTTATTTGAGTTATTGTTGCTTTTTCTTTAAGCTCTTCTTTCCACTGTTTAAAGTTAGGCTTATAGATATTCGTTTCCCATAGGCCTGGATAGACAAAATTATGCTCATCACTATAGTCATTTCTTTGGTAATTGCCTGCTTCATATTCTGTCATGACCCATATAGGGTGGCTCAAATAGTCTTTGTTTTCCTCAACATATCCCCGTAGTTTATCCTGCTCTTTGTCAGTTGTAATTAAAGTGATTGCCCAGTAAGGAAAGTTGCTAGTGCTTGTATCTTGAATATATTCTGATCCTGTTAACAATAGGTCAAATTCCTTTTTCCAGTCTTCTATTTTACTTAAAATCCTTGGATCGGCTATAAAATAGTCGCCATTTTCATAGTCATCTAGCCACCTTCGGCTTATTCGTTCTTCTTGTCTGGCTTTATTTCTTTCAATTCTTATTCTTTCTATTTTGCTTTCAATGCTGGAAATTATTAAAGGACTGGTATAAAGCGAGTCTATATGACTCCATTTGTAATCCGCCCTATGAATTTTTTCTAGCAGCTTTTCATGGCTTTGTTCTAAGGTTTTTAAAGCCTTTTGATTATCTCTATAAAGGTCTTTAAAATCATCTAGTTCTTTTATCATGTGGGTTTTATTATTCCCTAATATCTCCTGCTCATCTTCTAACTGTTTTCCTTTATCATATAGCTGGCGGATCTCTTTTTCAATTTCTTCTAGGCGATTTTTAAACTCTAGTTTTTTATCTTCCACCGTTTCATGCTGGGGCATATCTAGTATGCTTTGTTTTAGGCGGTCCATTTCTTTTTGGCTTAACTCTATTTCTGTTTTACCTTTTATTTTGTTCTTTTCTAGCGCTCCTTTTTCTTTTTCTAATTTTTCTTTTTCCTGTTGATCTTTTTCTAAGGCCTCTTCACTTCTTGTTTTTTCGGCTATTAGCTTGCTCGTATCCTTTTTAATTTCCTCTAAGGCATTTTTATAATAGCCACATAAATATTGACTATTTTCTTCTAATCTATCTTCTATTTCGGCAACTGAATTGTCCTGACTAAGTCTTTGAATGGCCTGCCTCACGAAGTCTTCTTCTTTATGGCTATCATCTAAGCTTTGACGTATTTTAGCATATTCAAGACTTGCCATACGGTGATTGGTCTTATTTAATTTGCTTTGTGTTTTTTCAAATTCTTCTAAGGCTTCTTTGTACTTTTTGTATTTTTGATCTACTTCTTTTTGTAAGATATGGAGTTTATAACTTTCTTCTTTGTAAACAAGTGTCTTTAAATCTTTATTAATGATTTCTTCTTCTTGCCTATATGTGCCTAGTTCTTCTTGCTCTTTTTCATATTCCTTTTCTATTAGATAAAATACTGCTTTAGCTTTACTCTTTAATAGATTAAAAACTGATTGCTCTTGGTCCCATTTCTCAAAGCTACTCGTAAAGCTCCTAACTTCTTCTAGTATCAATTCACATTCTTCTATTTGGTGTTTAAGTTGTTTATATCTTTTTATATGTTCTCTTTGCTTTTCAAAGGATTCTACAAAGTTTTTAGTCCCGGCCCCAGAGATTGCGTCTTCTACCACGGGTATTAATAATCGCTCCACTAAGGCTGATGTTGTGGCACAGTTTTCAAAAAACCTCCCAACGCCTCCTTCAGCTCCGTTTATATGGGCGATTTTTTTCCACTCTTCTGCTGTTGGATAAGTTTTTACAACTTTATCATCTTCGGACATGAGGCAGGTTATATCTCGGTACTTAACCCCTTCTACATCAATTTGTGGGCACTCTGTTAATTTCTTGGGCCTAATGAATGGCATCTTACCTAGATTGTCTGGGTCGCCCGTAGAACAACCTTTTGCCTTCATATCTGCAAACCAACCCTTCACTTCGCAATCACTA
>CAYRAL010000135.1:4048-4440 GCA_964422235.1 uncultured Candidatus Epulonipiscium sp.
CTTCGGCTCCGTTGATATGGGCGATTTTTTTCCATTCTTCTTCTATAATATGATACTGGGAAAGGTATTCATGGTATTTTTCTATAGTTGAAAAGGTATGGGCGCTCATATTGTTTTTTGACATTCTAGCATAGTATTCTTGAATTTCTGTTTTATCCACAGGACGTTTTACGCCGCCGCCTAAATCTTCCACATAAGGAATCTGTTCTAGTCTATTGGGATCATCTGTACCGTATTCGTATACATAGCGGTAAGACTGCAATCTTTGTGACTGCTCGTATAAACTGACAGCTGTCACCACATATCTTCTTGGTTTTTGGCTAATAACCCATTCTATTGCAATATGGGCGCAGCCTTCACTAAGCAGAAAGGTTTCAAAAGCCTTACGCCCT
>CAYRAL010000136.1:0-4433 GCA_964422235.1 uncultured Candidatus Epulonipiscium sp.
ATAAGCCTTTTTTTTTATCAGAAAATACGGTAGAATAAGCTTATAAGCAGAAAAACAAGCTAAATATTATAAAATACTAATATATATAAAAATCAAGGAGTTGAAAATAATGGTTTCTAACCAAATTTTACAAAATACAATTGATGGTCTAAAAGGGATTACAAGACGTGACTTTAGTATCTTAGACGACGATGCAAGAGTGGTAGCTACGACCATAGAAGATACTGTAGGTGAATATAGGCCTCAAGTAGAAGATTTTATAATATCTCATGCAGATAGCCAAGAGATGCAAGGGGCTCACTATTTTAAAATTTATGATGAATATACTGTGGAGTATATAATTGCTGTCAATGGAGAAGATGAAGAGGCCTATAAGTTAGGTAAGCTTGCAGCATTCCAAATTAAGAACTTATTGGTCGCCTACAAAGAGAGATTTGACAAAGATAATTTTATTAAAAATCTATTGCTTGATAATTTATTGCTTGTGGATATTTATAATCGTGCAAAAAAGTTGCATATCGAAAACGCTGTGCGTAGAGTTGTTGTGCTTATAGAGTCTTATCATAGTAGGGAATCTAATATACCAGAAATACTTAGAAATATGTTCCCAGATAAAACAAAAGATTTTGTTACTGCAGTAGACGAAAAAAGTGTCATTCTTGTTAAAGAAGTAGATGAAGGTGAAGATATTGAGCACATTCAAAAGACAGCTAAGATTATTTTTGACACACTCTCATCAGAAGATATAAGTAATATATATATATCTGTCGGTACAATTGTAGAGGACTTAAAAGATGTATCGCGTTCATACAAAGAAGCAAGTATGGCATTAGAAGTAGGTAAGATCTTTAATAGTGGCAGTCATATTGGAACTTATGCTGAACTTGGTATCGGTAGATTGATTTACCAATTACCACTTCAACTATGTCAGATGTTTATTGAAGAGGTGCTACAAGGTAAGCAAATCGAGCAGTTTGATGATGAAACATTAAATACAGTTAATAAGTTTTTTGAAAACAGCTTAAATGTATCGGAAACATCAAGACAACTTTATATTCATCGAAATACATTAGTCTATCGATTAGATAAATTGCAAAAAACCACAGGTCTTGACCTTCGTAAATTTGATGATGCTATAACTTTTAAGATTACCATTATGGTAAGTCAGTATATGAAGTATATGGAAAAGAATACATTTAATCAGCAATATAATTAATTAGAATTACTGGGGGAACACAATGATAAGCTTACAAAATGTTAGTAAAATATACCCTAACGGAACACAGGCCATGGAAAATATAAATCTTTCCATTGGGAAGGGGGAATTTGTATTTATTGTAGGGAGTAGTGGTTCAGGCAAGTCGACCCTAATAAAAACATTACTTAAAGAAGAAGAACCAACTAGTGGAAGGATCATTGTACACAATAAGGATATAACCAAACTAAAGAGAAGGCACATTCCATATTTAAGAAGAGATATAGGGATTGTATTTCAGGACTTTAGATTGTTACCCAATAAGACTGTATACGATAACGTTGCATTTGCAATGCAAGTAGTAGAAGCTAGTCCAAGAGAAATTAGAAGAACAGTACCGGTGGTACTAGGTTTAGTAGGTATAGCTAAGAAATTTCGTTCATATCCTCATCAACTATCAGGTGGAGAGCAACAGCGAGTAGCTCTTGCAAGGGCTATTGCTAACAATAGCCCTATTTTAATTGCAGACGAGCCTACGGGCAACTTGGATCCGGCAACGGCATGGGAGATAATGAAACTGCTACAAGATATAAACAGCCGGGGTGTAACAGTTGTGGTAGCAACCCATGAAAGAGAAATCGTTAATACCCTTAGAAAGAGAGTCATTGAAATACACAAAGGCCAGATTACTCGTGATTCGTGTGAGGGAGGGTATGACTGTGAAGATTAGGACACTTAAGTACTTAACAAAAGAAGGAATTTTAGGTATTTGGAAGAATAGGCTAATGTCACTTGCATCTATTGGGACCATTGTACTATGTCTTATAATACTTGGGATATCTTATTCGGTTGCATCTAATGTAGATTATATTCTAAAACAAATAGAGTCTAATATAGGTATTACAGCCTACATAGATAGTGATTTAAAAGAAGAAGAAATAACTGGTCTAAAAACAAAAATAGAAAACACACCATATGTAACCACAGTAACCTATATATCTAAAGATGATGCATTATTATCATTTAGCCAGGATCCAAGTATTGAACATGTTATGGAACAGTTTAAACAAGACAACCCATTACCAGCTTCTTTTGAAATCAAGATGGACCATCTAGAAAATCAAGATGCCATTATTCAGTCATTAGAGTTATACGATGAACTTGAACTTAGTTATTTTCAGGCTGAGACACCTATGTTGGCTCAACTTAATAAGAGCATCCGCTTAATTAGTGTCATTGTAATCGCTAGTTTAACCATGGTTGGCATACTACTTATGTCCAATACCATAAAGTTAACGGTTTACATAAGGCGTAAAGAAATCAACATTATGAAATATATAGGTGCTGCAGATTGGTTTATTAGAGCACCATTTATTATTGAGGGAATTATCATCGGTTTAATAGGAGGAATTATTCCTATATTTGTAATATGGAGTACATATACATGGACAGTTAATGCCGCTAGCAAGAGTTTTGGTTTAATTATGGACGCTATACAATTACAAGAAACACAGATTATATTATCGAACTTTATTCCTATGTGCTTAATAATCGGTATTAGTATAGGCACCATTGGAAGTGTCATTGCAATTAGAAAACATTTACAGGTATAAGGAGGATTATGTATATGCGGAGGATTACAGCCATAGTATTAGTTATTACAATGCTTTTACCATATCCTATTTATGCTTCTAAAGTAAATACTAAGAAAAAGGAATTAAGCAATGTAAAAACTTCAATTGAGGAATCAAAAAAGGAATTAGAAGAGACAACAAAAGAAATATCAGGTGTTCAAGAAGAAATTAGAACCCTAGATCAAGTCATTGTTGAGGTAGAGAGCCAACTAGAAGAAATTAACGAAGAATTGGAAATAAAAGAAGAGGAACTCATATTATCAGAAGAAGAATTAGAAGCTGTAAGGGAAGCAAAAGAAGCACAGTATGAAAGTGGAAAAGAACGTATAGAATCTATGTATAAAAATCAAAAAGTAGGATATATACAAATTATTTTCACATCAAAAAGTTTTTGGGAAATGCTTAACAGGATGGAATATATCCGTAAAATAGCAGAATATGATCAGATGATGTTAGAAAATATGAAAGAAAAGCAGGAAGAAGTCGCTATTCGCACAGAACAACTAGAAATTGAAAAACAAGGTATATCTCTGCTTTATAAAGAGCAAGTAGGTGTAAAATCTAGGCTAGACCTAACGCGAGAAGAAAAAGATAAAGCACTAGCTAGACTTGAAAAAGATGAAGAAGGCTTACAAGGTCAGATTAAGGATATGATTAAGATATCAGCAGACCTTGAGAAAGAAGTAAAAAGACTTACTGAGCAAAGTAAACTTCAATATACAGGTGGAAAGTTTTTATGGCCAGTACCTGGAAACACTCGCATAAGTTCTGGCTATGATAATAGAATTCACCCTATAACTGGACAATATAAATTTCATACGGGTATTGATATTCCAGCATCATTTGGGAAGGCTGTTGTAGCAGCTGCAGATGGAAAAGTTATTTCAGCAGGATGGATTAATGGATATGGTAATACAGTTATGATTGATCATGGGAGTGGGTATGTTACATTATATGCTCATAACTCTTCTTTGACAGTTTCGTCAGGTGACGTGGTAAAAAGAGGTGCCCAAGTAGCTAAGATTGGTAGCACAGGGAACTCAACTGGAAACCACCTTCATTTTGAAGTACGTTTAAATGGTGCGCATAAAAATCCTACTAAATACTTAAAATAGTATAACAAGAGCTTTTCAATAATACAATGACAGTATAGAGAATAGAAGGGGCGCATACAATGAATAATAAAAAAAGTTTTATAGGTGGTATGGCAATAGGAGTTCTTGGGGCTATTATATTGGCACTAGGAATGTTCCTTGTACCTAATGTGTTTGCTAAAGAGAGCTCAACTGCTAATAAGTTGCAATATATCCAAAGACTATTAGAAAGCAATTATGTAGGAGATATTGAAGAGGAACAGCTAGAAGAAGGTATATATAAAGGTTTTGTAGCCGCAGTAGGTGACCCTTATACCAATTATTTTACCAAAGAAGAGTTTGACCAGTTTAAAGAAAAAACCAGTGGTACATATGCAGGCATTGGTATTATGATGCAGGTAGATCAAACTGATAAACTCATTACTGCAGTTCAGGTTTTTGAAAATTCTCCAGCTGAGAAAGCTGGGCTTTTACCAAAAGATAAGATTATAGAAGCAGAAGGGGTAGCTT
>CAYRAL010000137.1:0-4408 GCA_964422235.1 uncultured Candidatus Epulonipiscium sp.
TGTGTATGAAGCTTCGTTGTCGTACCAAGCTACAACTTTAACAAGTTGTTGTCCACCAGCGTTAATAACTTTTGTTTGTGTTGCATCAAATAATGATCCTTCACTAATTCCGATAACGTCTGCTGAAACGATTTCATCTTCTGTGTATCCGAATGACTCATCTGCTGCTGCCTTCATAGCTGCGTTAATTTCTTCAGCAGTTGTGTCTTTCTCAACAACTACGAATAATTCTGTTGCAGATCCTGTGATTACTGGAACACGTTGAGCTGCACCGTCTAATCTTCCGTCTAATTCTGGAATAACTTTACCAATTGCTTTAGCCGCTCCAGTTGTATTAGGAACAATACTTGCTGCCGCTGCTCTACCACGTCTTAAGTCACCTTTTCCGTGAGGTGCGTCTAATGTGTTTTGGTCATTTGTGTAAGCATGAATTGTTGTCATAAGTCCTGATTTAATTGTGAACGTATCATTCATTACTTTAGCCATAGGCGCTAAACAGTTTGTTGTACATGAAGCCGCTGAAATAATTGTTTCTGATCCGTCTAATGTATCTTCGTTAACACCGTATACGATCATCTTTACATCACCAGTTGCTGGAGCTGAAATAACAACTTTCTTTGCACCTGCTGTAATATGAGCTTCTGCTTTTTCTTTATCTGTGAAGAATCCTGTACACTCAAGTACGACGTCTACGCCAAGGTCTCCCCATGGTAAGTCTGCTGGGTTTCTTTCTGAGTAAATTTTAACTTCTTTACCGTCTACAACGATTGAATCGCCTGTTGCCTTTACATCTTTATTGTATCTACCTTGTGCTGAGTCATATTTTAATAAGTGCCCAAGTGTTTTTGCATCTGTTAAATCGTTAATTGCTACAATTTCATATCCTTCTGCACCAAACATTTGTCTAAATGCAAGACGTCCAATACGTCCAAATCCATTAATCGCTACTTTTACTGCCATTATTATTCCTCCTTAGAATATATAAAAATTTATTTCATCTATATTCAACTCGCCTGATGTAGTATACACTAACAGTAGCGACTTGATACCAACTTGTCTAACTTTTAACAATTAATTTAGCTTGCCAATAAATTTCGACCCACTACAAATACATTGTACCTAAATTAAGGAAATATATCAAGTCCTATTTACTAATCAAAAGCAGATAAGTAAGGACAATTTGAATTATTAATATAATTGGAAAGCCATATTTGAACTTAAGATGTTTAGTTTTATGACGAAACACCCTCATCCCTAAGATTGCTCCTAGACTTCCACCAATTATTCCTATGAGAAACAATGTTTTTTCAGGTATTCTCCACTTTTTATGAATTGCCCTTTGCTTATCCACAAGCATTATGATAAATCCTGCTGCATTCATTAGTATTAGATATATTATGTATGGTTTCATTGTAGTTTATATTCCTTTTCTTTCAAAGTTTTCTTCTTCCCCTGGTAAACCCCAGGTTAAACTTCTTTGATTTATTTTATAATTCATCTCAAATGTATAACCTTCTATATCATAGACTAGCAAATTAGGGGGTTTAATAATATAGGCACCGGTTTGTACACCCTCTACATTGACTATCCCTTCCTCAGTGAATTCTACTTCTATACCTGTTTCTAAGGATGTCCATTTTCCAATCATTGAAGGATTGTTATAAATCTTATAAAATTCCATCCCCTTCTTTATAACCATTCCTACTATAATAATTAGTATGGTTGTTATAGTCATTATAAAGATTTTAGATTTATGTCGCTTTACATTTGTTCTGATTTCCATTGTGCCCTCCTTTAGTTTTTCTTTTCTTTTTCCATAGGAGCTATAACCTTATTAACATATTTTCCCGTAAGAGCAAGTAAAATTCCAGATACTAAAAATATAATTTGCATATTACTAATAGTAAAATTAAAAAAATTAATATGTATGTGTGCAAAGGCATCTATAAAAAAACCTGATCCCACTGTAGCCGTAAATCCTGCAATACCTGATAGGGCAGCTAATGCGCCAATATATAAGGTCCTTGACTCGTCTGGTGCAAACATAACTTGTAAGTTAAAGAATGTGATGCCAATACTTCCCCACGCAATTCCCGATAATATATGAGATATGGGAAGAATAAACAGTGCTGTTGTATTATTTGCAAAAAATAGCAAGCCTGTAGAAAGTCCAATTAAAACAGCCCCTAATTCTATGGCTCTGGACCATGAGTTGGTTTCTACAAATCGGCCCCACCATTTTACTGATAAAACTCTAAAGCCTAAGGTCAACATACTCATAATCATGGCATATAAATAGGACATTTTTAAGCTACTAATCATATAAACCGCAATATACAGTAACCCTATGTTAAGAGAAAAATTCCATATTATGTACAGTATCCCTAGCTTTCTAAAGTCATTGTTTTTAAATAATAGCTTTAAATCTCTTTTAACCTTCAATTGATTGGTTTTGTCTGGACGTATAGGTTCTTTGACGGCAGAAAACGCATAAATGCTTACAATAGCCCATATTATTATAATAATCCCTATGACATTAAATCCTAGTGCCTCTGCTCCTCTTCCCTTAAAAACATCTAACATCTTTGCTAAAACAGCTTCACTAAGGGCTACAATAACCATGGTATACATCTCACGTTTTGCAAAATATCTCCCTCTAATACTCTCTGGGGACAAGTCCATAATCCAGCTAATAATTGGTGGGTTTAAAAAGGATATACCAAAACTTACAATACAATAAATAATCACTAATAATATACCTTGGCGTGTAAAGTAAATAGCACCTATTAGAATACGTATAATAAGGCTAAAGGCTATAAGCTCAAACTTATATTGACTCTTATTGCCAAAGTATATGCCTCCAAATACTTGAAAAATATGTGCTAGCATTGGAATAGCCGAGAGAATTCCAATTAAGCCTGGTGACATGCCAATCATTGTTGCAAAGCCAACAATAAATGCACCTTGAGATAGCCTAATTAAAGAAGTTCCACCAATACACTCTAATATAAAAAAAGCCTGTCCGCTTTTATAATCTTGTCCTGTTAAATGAACAGGCGTTTTATAAGTTTTGTTGAAGAGACTTCTAATCTTATTCATAAGTTCCCCTGCCTTTAATTTTATATAATCTAATTGTATAGCAAGGGAGATATATTATCAATCTAAGAATTAGTGATTTCTTTAGGAATTGGGAATTCAAGTATTCCTGCTACGTAAGGCGCTATTTCATATAGCCCAAATACAATGACTAATTGCCCTTCTTCTGTTATATAAAAAGACTGATTTTCTTTTATTCCTTTAAACTCTAGACCTTCATCAAAGAACATGTCTCCTTGTTCATGCCTTTGGGTTATTTGCCTTTGAATTTCTTGATTGAGTCGTTCTTTATTAGCTATATCTTTTAGACATATAGGCTTACTAGTATTTGTATCGATATTATAATAAGTCCTAGTTGTCATACCATGAGCGCCACCTCTATAATCATAGATTGTAATTTCTAATGAAAATATATCATTATTAGATTTTACATGGTAATTGGTCATGAGCTCATAGGGAAGTACAGGGTAACCCTTTTTAGTAGCATATTGATAGTTTTGTATGGCATCTTGTTCAATTGTAGATTTTAAATAACATTGATGTTTTCTTATTTGTCTATTTAATTTTTTTTGAAAGCTTTTGTTTTTAAAATTATCCATAACTGGTATTTGCATATTAATTTGCAGATGATCTGTTTCTTCTTTAATGAAATCAGTTGTAACTTGGATTTTATTATTTTCGTTCTTTGACATGACAAAGACGGCAGTTCCTGGTTTATCTTTTGGAAGTTCTTCTTCAGCATATAATATGGAATTAGATAAAGATATAATTGTTATAGCTGATAGGATGATTTTTTTGAATTTCATCTGTTGCACCTCCTGAATAATTTATTTTTCTTACACTCTTATTGTTTCCTTTTTTCCTTTACTTATAAGGAACAATAACTCCCTTTAATACAATTAATTTCTTGTTATATGTTTACTTTTTTGTTATATTTAATTTATATTAATTTTTAAAAATTTACAAAGGATGTGATGAAAATAAATAATTCACCACCTCATTATATTAATGGTGACGAGTACTTTCAAAGTGCTGTTTTAATTACCTTTATTAAAAAGAACAATAACTATTTTCTTGTCCTGGAGCAACGATCGGCTCATATAAGCCAAGCAGGTGAAGTGTGCTTTCCTGGTGGCCGATTTGATGTTACTTTAGATTCCTCAACAAAAGCCACTGCTATTCGGGAAACCTGTGAAGAATTGGGTGTAAAAGCATCTCAGATTAAAAAGGTTAATTATTGGGGAACCTATATTGCCCCTATGTATACCTTAATCGATGTTTATATTGGATTTTTAGACACGGATGATGTGGA
>CAYRAL010000138.1:0-4406 GCA_964422235.1 uncultured Candidatus Epulonipiscium sp.
AATGATTATAAAATCTGATTGAAAAAACTTTTTCAATCAGATTTACTATTTTGGTTGACTTTTATTTTAAAACAAGTATAATTATAAGAGTTGAGATAAAGATAATTCCTTGCCGGAGTGGCGGAATTGGCAGACGCACAGGACTTAAAATCCTGCGGGGCTTAACCCCCGTACCGGTTCGATCCCGGTTTCCGGCATATTTAAGAAAGTGGTTACAAACCTAATTGGTTTGTAACCACTTTTTTTGTTGCATAAAAATGTATAGATTGAGATTAATAATAATTTATAAAATATATGATTGACTAATCCTGAAAAAATAGTTATAATCGACAAAGCTAGTTTAATAAACCTGAACTTAAAGTTAACCTATATGAAGTATAGGATGAAAAAGTGGGTGTACCATTGATATTATAGAAGGTTAAGTTAACCTAAGAAAGAGTAGGTAAAACAATGGATATTGGCGCTAAAATTAATCAATTGAGAAAGAAAAATGGGCTGACACAGGAGGAATTAGCAGATCGCTGTGAACTATCGAAGGGATTTATATCTCAGGTAGAGAGAAGTCTTACATCACCCTCAATTGCGACCCTCGTAGATATTTTAGAATCTTTAGGGACCAACTTACAAGATTTTTTCAATGAAAGAACCCAAGAAAAAATTGTATTTACAAAGCAAGATGTGTTTGAAAAAGAAGATAAAGAATTAAATAATATGATTACATGGTTAATACCCAATGCCCAAAAAAATGAGATGGAACCAATATTAATTACCATTGAAGCTGGGGGCTCATCTTATATAGATGAACCTCATGAAGGAGAGGAATTTGGTTATGTCATTGCAGGAGCAGTGAATATTAATTTAGGTAGTAAGAATTTTAGGGCTAAAAAAGGTGATAGTTTCTATTTTAGACCAACCAGTGATCATTACATCTCTAATAGAGGTAAAACCAAGGCTATTGTACTATGGGTTTCGACGCCCCCAAGCTTTTAATAATGATAGAAAGAGGTGAGCTAAAAGATGGTGACAAAAGGAAAAATTAAACCAGACGATATTATTATTGATCTTAAAGGCATATCGAAAATATTCGGTAAGGACGCAGTGGTTTTAACTGATATTGACTTATATATTAGAAAAAATGAATTTCTCACCCTACTAGGGCCTAGTGGGTGCGGGAAGACCACGATTCTTCGTATTATTGGAGGCTTTGAATCACCTACAAAAGGCGAAGTTTTGTTTGAAGGTAAAAATATTGTAGATTTACCACCATATAAGAGAAAGGTCAATACAGTTTTTCAAAAATATGCGCTTTTTCCACATATGAATGTAGAAGATAATATTGCCTTTGGACTAAATATAAAAAAGATGGATAGGAAAACAATTAAAGAAAAAGTACACCAAATGCTCAAGCTAGTTAATTTAGAAGGATATGAAGAACGTGAAATAACATCATTGAGTGGTGGGCAACAGCAAAGAATTGCTATTGCAAGAGCTTTGGTGAATGAACCTGAAGTCTTACTATTAGATGAACCTTTAGGAGCGCTAGATCTTAAATTACGTAAAAGCATGCAGATGGAACTAAAAGAAATTCAGCAGCGTGTAGGGATTACATTTATTTATGTAACCCATGATCAAGAAGAGGCGCTGACCATGTCTGATACCATTGCAGTTATGAATAATGGGGTCATCCAGCAAATAGGGACACCAATAGATATTTACAATGAACCTAAAAATGCATTTGTGGCAGATTTCATAGGAGAAAGTAATATCTTACAAGGAACCATGGTCAAAGACTTTTTAGTTAATTTTAGTGGTCGGGATTTTGAGTGCCTAGATAAAGGTTTTGCAGATGGTGAACCGGTAGATGTTGTAGTAAGACCAGAAGATATCAAGATTGTCCCTCGGGAAGAAGGGATGGTTGTTGGTAAAGTGCAAACAGTTACTTTTAAGGGAGTTCATTATGAAATGAATGTTAAGTGTGAAGGATTTGAGTGGACAGTTCATAGTACTGTAATGGCACCGGTAGATGCTATAGTAGGTATGAGTTTAACACCTGATGATATTCATATTATGAAAAGGAGCTGATCGCATGGACAAAAAATGGACGGCTAGACCGTACATATTATGGATGATCATATTTGTACTTGTTCCACTTTTTCTAATTGTGTATTTTAGTTTTACAGTGGATACAGCAGATGGAAAGGTGATTTCTTTAGAAAACTATAAGCGGTTTTTCGACCCATTATATATAGATGTACTTTGGAGGTCTGTTAATCTTGCCTTTATTAGCACCTTAATTTGTTTTATCTTCGCATATCCTTTAGCCATGATATTAGCAAGTAAAGAAATGTCCAATAAAAGCATCATATTGCTTTTGGTTATTCTTCCTATGTGGATGAATTCGCTTCTTAGGACATATGCCTGGATGACAATTTTAGAGAATAACGGCATTATTAATACACTCTTAAATACAATGGGACTTCCCAAAATGCAATTAATGTATAATGATCAGGCCGTTGTGTTTGGCATGGTTTATAACTTTTTTCCATTTATGGTGCTTCCTATCTATAATGTGCTCAGTAAGATTGATAAAAGTATTATAGAAGCAGCTCAGGATTTAGGAGCTAATTCTAAAAAAGTATTTATGAAAGTAACCTTTCCCTTAAGTATGCCAGGTATAATATCTGGTGTTGTAATGGTATTTATGCCATCCCTAACGACTTTTGTTATATCAAGTCTATTGGGTGGGGGGCAGTATACCCTTATTGGGAACATGATTGAGCAGCAGTTTAGAAATGTTAACGACTGGGGATTTGGATCAGCCCTATCTGTAGTCCTTATGATGATTATTTTAGCAAGTATTGGCATTATGTCCAAATATGATTCTGTTGAGCAAGGGGGAGGAATACTATGATGAACTTTCTTAAAAAATCATATGTTGCCCTTATTATATTTATTTTATATGCACCTATATTTCTATTAATGATTTTTTCTTTTAATGATTCTAAGAAAAGATCCCAGTGGAGTGGCTTTACCCTTAAATGGTATAAAGAATTATTCAATGATCCACAGATTAAATCAGCATTTTATTACACAATTGTAATTGCTTTAGTGGCAACACTAGTGGCAACTGTAATAGGAACGGCTGCGGCCATAGGTATTCATAATATGACTAAGTGGAAAAAGAACTTAATGATGAATGTAACTTATATACCACTTCTTAGTCCAGATATTGTTACGGGAATATCCCTTATGCTTTTGTTTATTTTTACAAAAATTCCAAGAGGATTTAATTCCTTGTTATTGGCTCATATTACATTTTCAATACCTTATGTGATATTGTCTGTTATTCCTAAGCTCAAACAGCTTAACCATAATATTTATGAAGCTGCCTTAGATTTAGGTGCAACGCCTGCTTACGCATTTCATAAAGTAGTGCTACCAGAGATTATGCCAGGGATTACAGCAGGTGCTTTATTAGCCTTTACATTATCTATCGATGACTTTGTCGTAAGCTTCTTTAACACGGGGCCAGCAGTATCTACATTATCTATAGAAATATACTCAATGGCTAGACGAGGTATTAATCCAAAAATAAATGCTCTTTCGACAATTATGTTTACAGCTATATTACTGCTACTATTGTTAGTTAACCTAAAGTCTATGAAGGACGCAAAAAAACAACGAGTTAATTAGAAGAGGTGAAAAGGAAAATGAAAAAAAGAATTAAAATGATTGTTTTAGCTATGATAGTGGGAATCGTGAGTTTTGTAATTGTAGGTTGCAAAGATAAAAAGGAATCTATTAATGTTTATAATTGGGGAGATTATATTGATGAAACAGTCAATGCTCAGTTTACAAAAGAAACAGGTATTAAGGTTAATTACAAAACCTTTGCAACAAATGAAGATATGTATGTAGATCTTTCAGCAGGTGGCTCAAGCTATGATGTAGCATTTCCATCTGATTATATGATTGAAAAAATGATTAAAAATAATTTGGCAGAAAAAATTGATATAAATAATATTCCTAACTATAGGAATGTTGATCAAAGATTTACTGGTATGAAGTATGATCCGACGGATGAATACTCTGTGCCTTATATGTGGGGAACGGTTGGCATTCTTTATAATAAGACTATGGTAGCTGAACCAGTAGATAGCTGGGATATCTTATGGAATCCAAGTTATGAAAAACAAATACTAATGATGGATAGCCAAAGAGACTCTATTATGGTAGCCCTTAAAAAACTAGGCTATGATATGAATACGAGAGATGAAGGGGAGCTTGAGCAAGCTAAAGCTGAACTCATTGCCCAAAAACCTCTTGTCCTTGCTTATGTTGGGGACGAAGGTAAAGACAAATTAATTAATGAAGAGGCTGCAATAATGGTCGCCTGGTCTGGGGAT
>CAYRAL010000139.1:0-3030 GCA_964422235.1 uncultured Candidatus Epulonipiscium sp.
GATGACTTGGAGGTAGAATCACCTTATAACACATATAAGTATTCAGGACTCCCAGTAGGGGCCATTTGTTCGCCGGGAGAGGCATCTATTAGGGCAGCCTTTCAACCAGAAGAGCACGACTATTATTTTTTTGTACTCAATGGCCTAGAAGAGGGCTCTCATGCCTTTAGTAGAACAGCAGATGAACATAATAATAATAAATCAAAGTACAAACAATCAGTTGATAAAAATTTCCACCAGTAAAGGATAAGGATAATGAGTCAAATTAATTATGATTATATAGTAGAATATATTCGTGCAATTCGTCCTTCTAGCCAAGGAATACTAAAAGATATTGAACTTAAGATTGCTAGTGGAGAAGAAACTTGGCCAATTATCAAACCGGAAGTGGCAAGTTTTTTAGAAGTCATACTTTTAATGAAAAAGCCTAGTAAAGTATTAGAAATAGGAACAGCAGTTGCTTACTCCTCTATATTAATGAGTCAATATTTAGAGCCAGGGGCGCATATTACAACAATTGAACGATTTGATGTCATGCAAAAACAAGCCCAATCTAATATAAATAAAGCAAAGTTAAACAAGACAATTACAATGCTAAAAGGTAATGCATCAGATTTATTACCAAGCTTAGAAGAGGCTCAGTTTGATGTCATATTTATGGACTGTGCAAAGGCCCAGTATATAACATTTTTACCAGAGTGTATTCGCTTACTTAAAGATGATGGTATGTTGATTACAGATAATGTACTTCATAAGGGAGTTGTTGCCAAATCTAGGTATTTAGTGTCTAGAAGGCAACGGACAACTCATATGAGACTCAGAGAGTTTCTCTATCAAATTAACCATCACCCACAATTAAAATCAGCAGTTTTACCATTTGGCGATGGGATTGCCATTAGTCATAAAATTGGAGGCACAAATAATGAAAAATAATAATATAGAATTACTTGCACCAGCAGGCAACCTTGAATCATTAAAGATTGCTGTTTTATATGGGGCAGACGCAGTATATATGGGTGGTCACCATTATGGACTAAGGGCAAAAGCTAGAAACTTTACCGTAGAACAGATGCAAGAGGGTATTGACTTTGCCCATGAACATGGAAAAAAGGTCTATATTACGGCTAATATTATAGCACATAATGATGATTTTGAAGGAATGCCAGAGTATTTTAAAGAAATAGAGCAAATGGGGGCAGATGCTATTATTGTGGCAGATCCAGGTGTGTTTTCTGTGGCCAAAGAAACGCTGCCAAATATGGAAATCCACCTATCAACTCAGGCCAACAATACCAATGCTCATAGTGCTTTGTTCTGGGCAAAACAAGGAATAGAACGAATTGTTGTTGCAAGAGAACTTTCCTTTAAAGAAATTAAAGAAATTAGAGAAAAACTACCTGAAAATGTTACCATAGAAGCTTTTGTACATGGTGCCATGTGTATTTCATACTCTGGAAGATGTCTCATGAGCAACTATTTATCAGATAGAGATGCTAATAAAGGGGAGTGTTCACACCCGTGTAGATGGCAGTATAATGTTGTAGAACAAACTCGCCCAGGAGAATATATGCCAGTTGAAGAAACTGAAAGGGGGACCTTTATTTATAACTCCAGGGATTTATGTATGATAGAATTTATACCAGAGCTCATAGAAAGTGGCATAACAAGCCTCAAAATTGAAGGTCGTATGAAGACAGCCTTTTATGCAGGAACTGTTATAAAAGCATATAGAGAAGCAATAGATACCTATTTAAGATCTCCAGAAGAATATGAGCAGAAAAAACCATATTTTTTAGAAGAAGTCAGTAAAGCAAGTCACAGAGAATACACCACTGGGTTTTATAATGGTAAAACAACGTCTAAGGATCAGACCTATACTCACAATGCCTATATCCGCAACTATGATTTTGCAGGAATGATAATAGATTTTAATGAAGAAACATCAATGGTTACAGTAGAGCAAAGAAGAAAATTTTCTATTGGTGATCATATAGAAGTCATGCCACAAAATGAGCCATCCTATAGAATTGAAGTGACCCAAATGTGGGATGAAGAAGGCAATCAAGTAGAATCAGCGCCTCACCCAAAACAAAAAATAAAATTTAAAGTTGATAAAGCAATTATAACACCTGCTATTTTACGTAAAGTTGCAGACTAAGAGCCTAAGGGCTCTTTTTATTATAAAATTTACATACTCTGTTAAATAATTGACAATTATTTAAATAATAGCTTGCAAATTTTACCGTAATTAACTACAATAGAAGAATAGTAAATATTTTTGGAAAGGGTCGAACAAATGAAAAAAAGTATTAAGGTTTTAGGGAGGATATTTGTACTTGTTTTAATGTGTTTACTCATAAGCCAAAGTGTTTTCGCAACACCAACCCAAGAAGAGCAAGTTCCTAAAGAAAGCATGGAAGTAAAGGTAGAAAAATTAAAAAGCAAGAAAATAACTGTGGGTAGGGTTCAAAAAAGCAGTGAGGGGTTTAAAATAGGAGATACAATCTTACCAGCATACCATTGCATGAACGTGTCTTATGTTTTGGTTTCAGATTTAAAGCAAGTAGGAGCTAATGTATCATGGGACTCAGTAACTGGAAGAACAGTTATTCATGATTTTAATAGGCCTATTAGTGAAAATCCAACATTTCAAACAGTAGCAAGCAATTCCATAGCATATCTAGGAAGAGATGCGGTATACATAAATCACCAAGAAGTACCAGCTATTTTTGTTGGAGGAAAATCACTGATCCCAGCAAAATGGATCCCAGCACTTTTAACAAATCAGGCAATTACGCCGGCTGAAGTAATAGAAGAAACACAAGACCTATATCTAGAAATAATGGAGCCAGAAGAAATAAATCTAGATGAAATAGACTCAGCAGACATAGGGATAGACGAATTTGGACTAGAGGAAATAGATTTAGAAGAGGTGGCAATAGAAGATATAGAAGAAGTAGAAGAAAAAGGCATAAAAGGAATAAATATTTGGTTTGATGGGAAGGATTATATTGAAAAGCCTTTTGACTT
>CAYRAL010000139.1:3040-4395 GCA_964422235.1 uncultured Candidatus Epulonipiscium sp.
ACGCTTCAGGCTGTTTTGACGGCGGGAGCAGTACCTGCACAGGCAGGAGAATTTGGATACTATAAAGACTATAGCTATAATGACAATCCAGAATATATGTATGTAGGCTTTGTTATAAGCAAAGTGGATGGCCTTCCTAATATTGAAGGGGACAAGTATAAAGCGTGGCTTAAAAATCCAACCTACTATACAGTGCCAGAAGGGTTAAGCCCACAGGTATTAATGACCCTTTTTCCAGATACCAGGGTTAAAGGAATTATGAAATATGCAGCAGGTGGTTTTGCAAAGGGTGAAACCGTCAATGTACAACAAGCTTCGACTGCTAGGTCATATCACCTCATCAATAGTAGTGGTAAAACAGTGACTGTCCCATGGAATAGTGTCGCAATTCAAAAAAGCCCCGTTAGTAAGGAGCAAGCGACCACTGAGCAGATTGAGGCATATATCAATAGCAAAGATTTTTCAAGTAAGACAAGGTATTTTGTCTGGACAGACATCTATCGCCAAAGAACATATGTATTTGAAGGATCCAAAAATAATTGGAAGCTAATCAAGAACCTCCTATGTTCAACAGGTAAAGATATACAGCTAACGCCAATTGGAAGATATACCCTAAATGTGAGAGTACCCTACTTTGGTACCAAGGACTACAGGGTTAAGAATGCATATGCATTTATAGGAACTACTTATTTATACCACTCAACCCTTTATGATAGCACAGGCACATATGAGCTAAAGAATACCAATGCCTTATTAGGTAGTAAGGCTTCAAGTGGATGTATAAGATTATCACCAGCAGATAGTGTCTGGTTTTACAAAACATTGCCTATTGGAACAGGTATTTTTATCAACTAAATAAAGATATTAACAAAGTCCTTATTCCTAGAGAGATATTTAGGGTAAGGACTTTTTATTATGACTCAAAAGCTTGTGAAAGAGTTTATTGAAGGGAGTTTTGTTCTATGATATAATTAGAAAGATTTGACATTGCTTTTAAAAAGAGAAAGGAGCTATAAGAATGGAAAATCTTAAAAAAGAATATAAAGATGTATGGGCCTCATACACAGATCAAGATAAAAAAAGCCTTTTTGAATATGCTGAAAGATATCGTAAGTTTATCTCTAGATGTAAAACTGAAAGAGAGTGCGTACGGGATATGGTTCAAATAGTGGAAGATTATGGCTATGTAAACTTAGACAAGCTAATTCAAAGAGGAGCAAAAGTAAAGCCAGGATCAAAGATATACGCAAACTACAATGATAAGGCTTTAGCAATTTTTTGTCTAGGGAAAAAGCCTATGACAGAAGGCTTAAATATTTTAGGGGCACATTTAGACTCCCAAAGATTAGACTTAA
>CAYRAL010000140.1:0-4391 GCA_964422235.1 uncultured Candidatus Epulonipiscium sp.
ACACCTTCTACCTTCAAAGCTTCATCTACTAGTGTATCTAGCTCTATGCCTGTTACTTCATAATCATTTTTTAGAGACATATGTGATTCAACCATTAAGTCTCCAAATCTTTCAAGGTTGTTATCTGCAAGTGCTTTTGATGCCTCAAGTGATCTTGCATTTTCAGTAATGACGTGCTTTGCTCTTTTACTTATGACTGGATCTTCAATAAGATAAGCAAATTCTTCAAATTCTGCTGGTGAGATATGACATAAGTATTTCACATCAAATTGTTTTTGTAAAAGTCCTAGGGCTGTATCACATTCAGACCTTCTTTGGTTATAGGCTGATTCATTAAGTTGTCTACGCTTATTTGTATTGGCAATAACAAGTTTGTAACCCTCCAATACAAGTGGTGCATATGCGTATTCTAATGTATCACAATCTAATAAGATTGCATGATCTTTTTTTCCCATAGCTACTGCAAACTGATCCATAATACCGCAGTTTACACCGTTAAAGGTATTCTCTGATAATTGTCCAATTTTAGCAAGTTCTAGCTGATCAATGCCTAAGTTATTAAGGGCATTTGCTGCTACTAAAACAACTAACTCCACTGATGCTGAAGAGGAAAGCCCTGATCCGTTTGGAATGTTGCCTTCTAGTAGGATGTCCATTCCACAGAGTTTATGCCCTCTGTTTTGCAGCATTTTTAGAACACCTTTAGGATAGTTACCCCAGTCATGGTCTTCCTCATATTGAATATGATTCATATCAACCTGTACTTCTAACTCAAAATTCAAAGATGCTAAATTTAAAATATTATCATCTCTTTTTCTAACCACTGCGTATGTTCCAAATTCTAAAGCGCATGGAAATACGTTTCCGCCATTATAATCGATATGCTCTCCAATTAAATTAATCCTTCCTGGTGCATGAAAAACACGAATCTCCTCATTTGTTTCTCCGTACCTTTTAACAAATTCATTGATGATCTTATCCATCTTTATCCCCTACTTTACTTGAGTTCAAATCCCATATCTTCCATAAACTTTACAAATGCTGCTCTACCTTCATTATCTGTCTTGTATACGCCTGCGTCTTCTAATACCTTGGTAAATTTTTGTCCTACTTCATGACGAATAATCTTTGTGGCTTGCTCAGCCGACATTTTTGTACCATAACGACTTCTCATGCTTTTGATCCAGCTTTCATGTTTCTTTAGATCAGAAGCTTGTGGTATTTCCATTTTATCTTTTCTCAACTCGTCTACGATCTTAGTTAACTCTGTATTTAATCTTCCAGGTAATATAGCCAGTCCCATAACTTCAATTAAACCAATATTTTCTTTTTTAATATGGTGCAGTTCTGGGCGTGGGTGGAATATTCCATCTGGACGCTCCTCACTTCTTCTGTTGTTACGAAGTGCAAGATCTAATTCATATTCCCCTTGCTTATTTTTACGGGCAATAGGTGTAATTGTACTATGAAGAGTAATGTCTCCATTTTTTTCTTTTGTATAGGGTATGACCCCTACTGATTCATCTGTATATGCTTGCCAAGCATCCAAAATATAGCTAGCAGTTTTTAGAATATCTTCTTTATTTGGTCCAGATAATCTAATGACTGATAAAGGCCAATTAACAATACCGACTTTAACTCCCTTATAATCTTTATGATCAAAATTATACTCTAAGGGTGCTACTTCCATTGGAAACTCATGGCGTCCCCCTTGGTAATGTTCATGAGTCATTATAGATCCACCGACAACAGGTAGCCCTGCGTTAGCACCTAAGAAATAGTGGGGGAATTGTTCTACAAAAGCGAGTAATCTTACAAATGTTTGGCTTGTCATACTCATAGGACTGTGTTTTTCTGAAAGTACAATACAGTGCTCGTTATAATACACATAAGGTGAGTACTGGAAATACCATTTTTCATCTGCCATATTGACCGGAATAATCCTATGATTTTGCCTTGCTGGATGATTTAAACTTCCTCTAAAACCTACGTTTTCAGTACATAATAAACATTTTGGATAGTTAGATTGCGGCATATCCTTTAGTCTTTCAATCTCTTTGGCATCTTTTTCTGGTTTAGAAAGATTAATGGTAATTTCTAAGTCTCCATATTTAGTTGCATCTTTCCAATATAGATTTTTTGCTATTCTATTCATCTGGATATAGTTCGAGTCCTGGGATAACTTATAAAAACCATCTGTGGCTTTTTCTATGCCTTCTTCTTTAGCTATGTTGTTAAATTGACGGATTACTTCTGATGGTCTTGGCACAATAATGCCCATTATTTTAGCCTCTAGCAAATCACGGTATGTTGTTGTGTTTTCTGCTATTAACCCAATTTCAAATCCATAGTCTAACAGTGGTTCTAAAGCGTCTTGAATATTAGTTATTCCCTCTCCTGTAAGCTCTTTTGTATAAGGCTGATCTAGATTAAATAAATCAAGTAAAATATTTCTTATATAATCTTCGTCCTCTAAAATTAAGATATTCTTCTTTCTTGCAAATTCCATTAACTTTTCTATTCTCATTTCAATACGCATGCTATGTCTCCTAATATTTTATATTTATTGTTTAACTTTCTGACAGCTATCTCTTTCAATTAATGTTGACCTTACCACTAGCTTTTGAGTTGCTTTATTTTGCCCCTTATCTTCAATAATACCGAGTAGCATCCTAGCTGCTTTACTGCCTAGTTTATGCATGTTTTGATCTACTGTTGTAAGTTTTGGCTCCATAAGGACTGATAAATCGATGTTGTCAAATCCTATAACTGATACTTCCTCTGGTACAAGCCGCTTAATTCTACTACAAGCGTTAATGACACCTAGGGCCATAATATCATTACAAGCAAATATGGCTGTGGTTTTAGGCTGCTCTATAAAAAACTGCTCTGCTTTAGCCATGGTTTCATTGGCCGTATGCTCTGTATTTCCTTCTCCAATATTGAGGATATGGATGTGGTCTGTCAGATTATGTTCCCTCATTACTTGTAGATATGCTTTTTCTTTTATATCATATGAATAACTGCTTTTTCCCCTTATAAAGGCTATCTTTTGATGGCCTAAGGAAATTAAATACTGCATTGCTTGTCTCGCACCTACTTCTTCATCATTAAGTACAAAATTACAGTCAATGTTTTCACTATAGCCATTAATAAATATCAAAGGTAGTGTTTTACTTACTTCTTCAAGATAACCACTTTTCATATTAACGATCGTTGGATCTATGATAATAATGCCATCTACCTGCCGCGATACTAAAGACTTAATATAAGATGCTTCATTAACAGGATCTGCATCTGTATCACACAAATAAATATGGTAGCCTTGGTTTTTTAGGGTGTTACTAATGGCTTTGACAACTGATGGAAAAAACAGATTTGTAATACTAGGTACAATAACACCTATGGTATCCGATTTCCGACTAATTAATCCTCTTGCCAAAACATTCGGCTCAAACTGCATGAGATCAATAACCTTTTGAACCTTTTTTCTTGTTGATTCCTTTACAGGGTAATTTCCATTAATAACTCTAGATACAGTTGCAATAGATACCCCAGCTTCTTTAGCAACGTCTCCGATTGTTTTTTTCATTAACTACCTCCTCATGAAAAGATATAGAAAACCTTTTCTATATTATTTTATCACATTAGGGGACGGTTCACAAGTTATACTATTTGAAAAAAATCACAAAAATTCACAAAAATCATAAAAATATCAGCGACTAATTGTAGCCGCCAATATTTTATATCCTATTATTTTTTCTTTAGATATCTTCCTACTTCTTCGACGTCCTTATCTCCTCTTCCAGACACATTGACAATGACTACTTCATCCTTGTTTCTAGTTGGTGCATATTTCATTGCATATGCAATTGCATGAGCACTTTCAATAGCTGGCAAGATTCCTTCTAACCTACATAGGGCCTGGAGTGCTTCAATAGCCTCATCATCTGTAATGGCATAATACTGTGCTCTTCCTGTTTGGCTTAAAAAAGCATGCTCCGGTCCCACACCTGGGTAATCCAGTCCCGGTGAGATAGAATACACGGATAGCGGCTCATCTTCATCATCTACAAGGCAAAGGGTTTGCATGCCATGAAGAATTGCAGATCTACCTTTTGTAATGGTTGCTGCATGCCTATCTGTATCCACTCCTTGGCCACCAGCTTCTACACCTATAAGAGCAACTTCTTCATGAGGCACAAAAGCTGTAAAAGCTCCAATTGCATTACTTCCACCGCCTATACATGCAATAACTGCATTGGGTAACTTACCTTCTACTTCTAGGACCTGCTCTTTAGCCTCTTCACCAATTATCTTTTGGAATTCACGTACAATGGTCGGGTATGGATGTGGCCCAACGGCTGACCCTAATACATAAAATGTGTCTT
>CAYRAL010000141.1:0-855 GCA_964422235.1 uncultured Candidatus Epulonipiscium sp.
TTTAATGAGGGAGTTCCTTGCCCTGCCAATTTCCCTTTGGCGTTCCCTTGCTACCATTGAGTCATAGTTAGCTTGCATCTCTGCCTCGTCAGGCACAACAAACTGCTCGTCTGGATCCCTAAACTCACCTTTTCTATCAACTTCCCAACGTCTATAATCTTCATATGACTGATAATATGGCGTTGGTGCTACTAAATCTGCAACTGCCATAAAGGCTGATACACTACCTCCTATTGACATCATAAGTGTTGCAAATAATACAAAATATACATATAAGGTTTTAATCATTTCTTCTCCTCCTTCGCTACTTAATTCGCCATCAGCACTGGTCTTAATACCACCCCTAATGCCTAAAATAATGATAACAATTATTATAATGATTGCTAGTACTATGGCTGGCATGATCAATCCCATCACCATTCTATCACTCCTTGCTATTCCTATATCATTGTTATATAGATTTTCTTTATCTTATAACCTCTTTCATTTTACATTATACGCTATATCCGATATACTTAAAAGACAAATATATTGAGGAGGGTTCTTATGAAATTCACTTTTAATCACCAAAATATCAATGTTCTAGATTTAGAAAAAAGTCTTGCTTTTTATAAAAGCAACTTGGGACTTACAGAGGTTAGACGTAAAAATGCCGAGGATGGTAGCTTTACCTTAGTTTATCTAGGGGATGGTATGACTGACTTTACTCTTGAGTTAACATGGCTAAGGGATTGGGAGGCTCCTTATAACTTAGGTGATAATGAGTTCCATCTTGCCCTTAAGGTGGATAACTTTGAAAAGGCCCATGCACTTCACACTGCAAACAACTGTATTTGCTATGAAAACAAGGCCATG
>CAYRAL010000141.1:865-4391 GCA_964422235.1 uncultured Candidatus Epulonipiscium sp.
CTACTGGATTGAAATAATCCCTAGCTAAAAACACCTGCAAAGCCAGTTACTAGCACCACAACTGCAAATACCATTCTGTATATTGCAAATACCTTCATAGGCTTGTGCTTTAGATAAGCGATAAACCTGTTAATGACAGCTAGTGCAACTATGAAGGATACTAAAAATCCTATGGCTAAAGAAACTATCTCAGGGGATGTTAATGTCATAACACCTCCTATTTTTATAATCTTTAATAGGCTCATCCCTACCATAACTGGAATGGCTAAAAAGAATGAAAATTCTGCTGCCGCAACAGTTGATAGACCTGCTACCCAGCCACCAATAATCGTTGAAGCTGAACGTGACATGCCCGGAATAATGGCTAGGCACTGAAATAATCCAATGGTCCATGCTTGTTTAACCGTTACATTGATTTCTCTACTGGTGCTTTTATTATTCCTAAACTTGTTCTCAGCATAGATCATAGCTATACCACCCAAAAACAAAGTAATGGCTATAGGTACCGGACTAAATAAATATTGATCTGCTAAATCATCTAATAATATCCCAAATACACCACCAGGAATACAAGCAATAACAACCATTAGCCAAAACTTAAATCCTGATTTTGCATACCCAACCTTTTTGGGGGAAAAATTAATTAAGGTATCTTTTATTTTGGCCCAATATAAGATCACTACTGCTAGTATCGCCCCTAGCTGTATTACATATGTATACATACTCACATAATTTAGAGTTGTTCCTTGGAATTTCATTAAGTTCTGGAATATAACTAAATGCCCCGTTGAAGATACTGGCAAGAACTCAGTTAATCCTTCTACAATCCCCAAAATAATAGATTTAATTGACAAGATCACTGCATCCACTCTACCACCCTTTCTTTATAACTTATTGTTTTTTTGTTATTTTACCATATTCAAGTATACTATATAAGCCTGTTAAAGTATATATTTTATAACTATATACCTTTTTTCTTACTTTATTCACGAAATAGTGTATACTATATATATCACATCATTATAGGAGGTTAATAATGGCTATTAAAAACAAAGAAATCTCTAGCAAGCTAGAGGCTGAATTAAGGGCTGTTTCATTTTCTTCACCTAAGGAACTCACTGATGATCTAGATGTACATACACCAGAAGTCACTTTAACGACTGATGAAAAAGTTATTTCAAAGACTACAACTCCAACACCTAAAAAACCCTTCTCTTTAAATCAGCGAGTGGTTACCCTGGAGTATTTAGATAAGTTAGAGCAGGCTACTGCTGCATCTGCTAAGTACGAATCTATTAAAGAATTTTCTCACGTTATTTCTAATATGTCTATTGTTTTATTATCTGTTTCAGTTATTGGCTATTTAATTGTTTATTTTATTAATCCTCACTCTGTCTCCATAACATCCCTTATAATGCTATCTCTGGAAGCTTTTGCCTTACTTATACTCACCTTATATAGCATGACAAAGGCAGCTACCTATAAAGAAATTCGGGATATTTTGGTGAGCGACTTTTCAACTTGCTCTCAAGCCATCGGTAATCCTAGGGCGGAATCCTATATTCCTATGGATACACCGGAGATTTGAATTAACTAATTTTTTAACATTCTCCTTATTGTCTTATTTGTCTATACGGCTTATAATAGTAGTGTATAATATGATGTATCAAAATATGGAAGGGGTATTATAATGGCATTAGTAACAACAAAAGAAATGTTTAACAAGGCTTTCGAGGGGCAGTACGCAATTGGGGCATTTAATATTAATAACATGGAAATCGTACAAGCAGTAACCCGTGCTGCACAAGAACTAAAATCTCCAGTTATTTTACAAGTATCAAAAAGTGCTCTTGAATATGCAGGTCCAGAATATTTAATGGCTATGGTTAATGCTGCTGTTGAAGAAACAGGCATTGACTTAGCAATTCACTTAGACCACGGCCCTGATCTTGAGACAATCAAAAAAGTAATTGATATTGGATTTACATCTGTTATGTTTGACGGATCACACTATGACTTCGAAACAAACGTTGCAAAAACAAAGGAAGTTGTAGACTACGCTCACGCAAAAGGTGTGGTAGTTGAAGCAGAACTAGGAGTTCTTGCTGGTGTTGAGGATGATGTTCAAGTAGCTGATGAAGATGCTACCTATACAAATCCTGATCAAGCTTTAGATTTTATTCAGCGTACAGGATGTGACTCCTTAGCAATTGCTATTGGAACAAGCCACGGAGCTGTAAAGTTCAAAGGTGAGCCAAAGTTACGTTTTGATATTCTAGAAGAAATCACTAATAAATTAGAGGCTGCTGGCATCAAAAACTATCCTATCGTATTGCACGGTGCTTCATCTGTTGATCAAGATACAGTAGCTAAATGTAATCAATATGGTGCTGACTTAAAAGGATCTTCAGGTATCCCTGTTGAAATGCTTCGCAAGGCAACATCTATGGCAGTTTGTAAGATTAACATGGATACAGATATCCGTCTTGCAATGACTGCATCCGTTCGTGAAGTATTTGGTGAAACGCCAGGCGCATTTGATCCACGTCAATACTTAGGTGCAGGACGCACAGCTGTCCAAGAAATGATTAAAGGTAAAATTACAGATGTATTAGGTTCAGATAACAAAAACTAATTAATGATTCTATGATTTACAGAAGCCCAGCAACTTATTTTCATATAAGTTACTGGGCTTTTTAGTTTATTACTTTGAAATAAACATTTGTGTCCAAACATTTCCACTTTCAATGTAACCTACACCTATATGGGTAAAGTTACCTAAGATATTTTTTCTATGGCCTTCACTATTCATCCATGCATTAACAACTTCTTCTGGTGTTCTTTGACCTTTAGCAATGTTTTCTCCTGCACTACGGTAGGAAATTCCAAATTGCCTCATCATATCAAAAGGTGATCCATAAGTTGGGCTATTGTGATCAAAGTACCCTTTAGATTGGATATCTTGTGATTTTAATTTTGCAACTTTGCTAAGCTCGTTGTCAATTTTAAGAGCAGGTAACCCTTGTTTTGCTCTTTCGACATTAGTAAGCTCAACTACCCTTGTTTCAAAGCTATTAATTGAACTATCAACTTCTGGCTTCGGCTCTGGTTTTGGCTCTGGTTTTGGTTTTGGTTTTGGTTCTGCTTCTATAGGTTTTGGCTTAGTTATAATACTGCCCCATGAATAAGGCTCCCCTGCAAAGCCCACTAAGGTTACCGTACTTGGCCTTACCCCTTCACCATCAACCATAACTAAAGCACCATCTACTTCTCTGGCACTGATGCTACTGTTGTTAATATCTGCTGGGTCAATGGTCCATCTAACTTCCTTGTTGCCACTAGCTTTTACTTGAAACATACCAATCTCAACACTTCTTCTTTTAGCCTGACTCATTAAGTATAATCTATAAACCTGCCCCTTAGGTAATTGTTGTAAGCCCTGTACATAACAAATAATTCTATTTGGCATGGTTAATTTGCAATAACCAGACGGACTTCTAGATTTCCCCCCATATCCAGGCGTATC
>CAYRAL010000142.1:0-4390 GCA_964422235.1 uncultured Candidatus Epulonipiscium sp.
ATTATTGCATACGATGGCACTAGATACAAAGGTTGGCAACGTCTTGCTAATAGTGAGGATACTGTTCAAGGAAAAATCGAAACTGTTCTTTCTAGAATGACAAATGATGACATTCAAATTATAGGTGCTGGGCGTACAGAGGCTGGTTCACATGCTAGGGCTCAGGTAGCTAGTTTTCACACTGATTTCAAAACAAATCAAGAAGAGATTTTTAAGTACCTGACGACCTACTTACCAAAAGATATTGCTGTGCTTAAGGTCAGTAAAGCTGCACCTCGTTTTCATGCTAAATTTAACGCAACTTCTTTCAGATATGTTTATCAAATACGTACTGGCTTAACACCTAACCCTTTTGATCGTCAATATCGACTTCATGTTCCTGAAAAATTAAACTATAAATTAATAGAAGAAGCCTGCACACATTTTCTGGGAACCCATGATTTCCAAAGCTTTACATCTCGTAAAAGCAAAACTAAATCAAATGAGCGTACACTTACACGTCTAGAACTTGTCAAAGATGGCAATGATTTAGATATTATCTTTGAAGGAAGCGGATTTCTTCATAATATGGTAAGTATTATAACGGGTACCCTGATTGAAATTGGACAAGGCAAAAAGTCTCCTTCTGATATTAATAATATCTTTGCTGCAAAATCCCGAGTAGCTGCTGGCTATACCGTATCTGCACAAGGCCTATTTTTAGATGAGGTAATATTTGAATAATAGAGAGAAAATTGATATTTACGAAAGGGGGTAACCATGGTTACACTTCCTATTACTAATAATAACTTATTTATGAGCTGTTTGTTGAAACAAAGCCTTTTTGATCTTTTTGAAGTACGAGAAGTGACCCTACACACATCTTATAAGATGCATTTAGATGGAAAGCGAAATATTGATTTTTATGACACGGAAGAAGAGGAAGGCCTTAGTGAGTATTTATCCTGGTATGAACTTAGGCCACATATTTTTGAGCTTATTAAAGGAAGCAAATCTCCTACTTACCTAAAAATCATTCTTTCTACTTCTCCTAGCAAAACTCAGGAGATATCTGACGCAGCATCAACGTTTTTTCTTAATATTACTTATAAAGAAGGGGCTATTTCTTGTATCACTGGGACAGCTTACACTTCCTTCTCATTAGATAAAACACCCGAGCAAACTTGGGATCAAAAAATGACCCAATTCCTAATTTCAAATAAGCTAATATGACCAATATACAAAAAGTTGTCTTGATATCTTGACAACTTTTTATACATTCGTTATGATATAAAGTAAGTTTGGCACTCACATAACAAGACTGCTAACAACACCTATTAAAATTAAATGTATTTAGGAGGAAGAATATGTCTCAAAAAGGAACACTATCCATTCATAGCGAAAATATTTTCCCTATTATCAAAAAATGGCTCTACTCAGATCATGATATTTTTATAAGGGAATTGATTTCAAATGGATGCGATGCCATATTGAAATTCAAGAAATTATGTAGCATGGGGGAAACAACATGTCCAGCTGATGAAAAGTATAAAATCAATGTTACATTAGATGAAAAAGCTAGAACCATTACTATCTCAGATAATGGACTTGGTATGACCAAAGAAGAAATCGAAAAATATATTAACCAAATTGCTTTTTCTGGTGCTGAGGACTTTTTAGAAAAGTATCAAGATAAAATGGATCAAGAACAAATTATCGGTCACTTTGGCCTTGGGTTCTACTCCTCATTCATGGTTGCTAATACTGTAGAGATTAACACTTTATCTTACCAAGAAGGTGCCCAGCCTGCTAAATGGAGCTGTGACGGTGGAACTGACTATGAAATAACAGATGGAAGCCGTACAAGTCGTGGAACTGATATTATTTTACACATTAGCGAAGACGGAGAGACTTTCTTAAAAGAACATGAACTAAGAAGTATTATTGAAAAATACTGTAGCTTTATGCCCATTCCAATTTTTCTTGATCTTGTTAAAGAAACAGAAGAAGCTAAAGCCCAAGATGCTCCTGAAGAGTCTGTCGATAAAGATATCGACGGACTAGACGCTGAATCCATTACAGATGAGGACACAGCAGAACTAGATGCTTTAGACACGGAAGCTGAGCCTCTTAATGATATTAATCCACTCTATGCTAGAAAGCCCAATGAGTGTACAGACGAAGAATACAAAGATTTCTACAAAAAGACATTTATGGACTTTAATGAGCCTTTATTTTGGATTCATTTAAATATGGATTATCCATTTAGACTTAAAGGAATATTATACTTCCCAAAATTAAAACACGAACTTGAAACCATTGAAGGTACAATCAAACTATACAACAACCAAGTCTTTGTTGCAGAAAATATTAAAGAAGTAATCCCAGAGTTCTTACTTTTATTAAAAGGCGTTATTGACTGCCCTGACTTACCACTGAACGTATCAAGAAGTTTACTGCAAAATGATGGCTTTGTAAGAAAGATCTCTGATTACATTACCAGAAAAGTAGCCGACAGACTTAACTCTTTATACAAAAAAGAAAAGGATGACTATGTTAAATTTTGGGATGATATCTCACCATTTGTTAAATACGGATGTATCCGTGAGCCTAAATTCTTTGATAAGATGAAGGATAGCATTATTTACAAAACAACATCTGATGATTATATCTCTCTTGCTGACTACCTAGAACGTAACAAAGAAAAACATGAGAACAAGGTATTTTATGTTTCTGATGCCTTACAACAAGCACAATATGTTAAACTACTTAAAGACAATGAGCTTGAGGCAATCCACTTAACTCATTCTATTGACAATGCTTTTATGTCCCATGTGGAAATGCGAAATCAAGGGGTTAAGTTTACCCGTGTCGACTCTGACCTATCAGATACATTAAAAGGCGCAGAAGTAGATAAAGATACCCAAGAAAAATTAAGTTCTTTATTTAAAGAAGTTTTAGCTAATGAAAAGCTTGATATAAGTGTTGAAAACTTAAAAACAAAATCTATTTCTGCTATGATTCTTTTATCTGAAGAGAACCGTAGAATGCAGGAAATGATGAAAATGTATGGGATGGATTTAGGCGGAGCAGCCCCAGCAGCTGAAGAAAAACTTGTCCTAAACCAAAACAATCCACTCATCCAGCTTCTATCCACAAAGATAGATGACAAGGAAACATCACAACTGCTTTGCGAGCAGGTCTATGACCTGGCCCTATTATCACATAAGCCTCTTGAAGCAGATGCAATGACTGCATTTATTGAGAGAAGTAATAAGGTTCTCGAGATTTTAGCTCAAAAATAAATTTATAATTCTTAATTAAAAATGGGACCATTTAGAGATAAGCTTCTCTCTAAATGGTCCCATTAACTTTAATTTTACTTCCAAAAACCATTAACAAGATAACCCTTGTTTTCCAATTGGTCTCTTACTGTATCTTTGACTACTAAATGGCCAGCACCTATTACGACGAAATAAGTAGTTTCCCCCTCTTTCTCTAACAGTTCTACAAGCTTATCCGCCATATCTCGATCTCTTTTTCCAAATAACATTGCTTCAAACTCGCTTGAGCTTTTTTCGTTTTCACTTAAAAAAGAACTTGTAAATCCATCTATATCTCCTGCATACCACTTTTCAAACCATAGTTTCAGCGTTTCTACTGACTCTGAAGCCACTTGAGAATCTGGATCTAAGACTGCGTCTAAAGTTTGACTTAATTGTTCTTCCTGCAGTTCAACAGGCATATCATTAAATAAATTGGCTTGATAACTCAGGCTTTCTAATTCTGCAACAGGCTTTTCTGTTACCATAGCACTTGTTAAAAAGTACATATCAATTCCGCAAAGACTAGCCATAGCGCTATCCTCTAAAGAATCAGTATTAGCCATCATCATAACTGATAACTCATTGGATACAATCCAAGGTTTAAAATCATCATAGACATCTGTCGGTAATCCCATTTTTTCTAGAAAGGCCACACATTTTGCATAAATTTCTTCCGACACATTATGGTGAAGTTTTGAACCATCTGCATACTTCCCAATTTGCATAAACTCTTCTAGGCCTTGTTGGTTCATTGCATTTGCCTCTACTACAAGAACATCTGACTCTTTAAAAGCATCTTTTACTTCCTTACGTATAGGATATAAACTTGTGTCTCCTACATGAATGGATCCTAAAAGATAAATGGTATTGCCCTCATGTTTAACTTCCCACATTAACCCCTTAGCACCTGCTCCTGAAGCGTTATATGTATCTTCAATTAATTTGCTTGCAAAGACTGTTGCCTGTTCTAGTGTACAAACTTCTTCTAATTCTAACCCCTTATTAGTTCCATTAAGAATACCTCTTTTTTGCATGTAGGCTACGGCATCACCTTTATTACTTTCTAGTTCAACCGGCAACTTATA
>CAYRAL010000143.1:0-4384 GCA_964422235.1 uncultured Candidatus Epulonipiscium sp.
ATGTTTTCACTTTTCACTGATTTTGTAGATATGAGTGAGTTTAAGCCAGCTTCACTCCATAACAGTGAAGCTGAAGCTTTATTCCAGCAAGTGATATCTTGGAGTAATGCTTTAAAAACAATACGTAAGTAAAATCTAAGCTATCCTTAGTGAGCCTGTAGAATATTTGATGATGTCTATGTAATCGGTGATGCTAATAAGCCAGGCACAATCACGGAAGCCATCCATCAAGGATATTCAATAGCAAATAACATGTTATAGTAATACGCCGACATAAGATTGACTAAGATAATATTTATACTGCTCCATTTAAAAAAGGTGGGAACAATGATTTTAAATCACTGTTCCCACCTTCTTTTAAAACATATATACCTTAAAGTATTATTTTTTCCTCGTCTGTTAAAAGCTCATTCATACTTCCAGTCCTATAACCCATTATATCTAAGGTTACATACTGAAACCCTATAGCCCTAAACTTTTCTCCAACCTTATCCATAATATCTATGTCAAAAAATTTTGCTCTATCCCCAGAAACAACTTCTATCCTAGCGATTTCTCCGTGGTGCCTAACCCTGAGTTGCTTAAATCCTATATCCATTAAAAATTGTTCTGCCCTATCAACCATATTTAATTTTTCTACGGTTATTTCTTGCCCATATGGAAATCTTGAAGAAAGACATGCAAAAGACTGTTTATCCCAGGTTGGTATATTAAGCTGCTTTGAAAGCTGGCGAATATCATCTTTAGTAAGTTCTGCTTCTTTCAAGGGACTTATTACCCCTAGTTCCTTTGCTGCCTCCATACCAGGCCTATAGTCTCCAATATCATCAAAATTCGAACCGTCAAATACATGCTTAAAACCCAGTTTATTGGATTCTTCTCTGACTTTTGAAAAAAGCTCATTTTTACAGAAATAACATCGATTTACTGGATTCTTGGAAAAGCCTTCTATTTCTAACTCTTCAGATACTATGGTTATGTGCTTTGCCCCAAATTGTCTTATATATTTTTTTGCCTCTTTATATTCTCTTTCAGGATAGGTTGATGATCGTGCAGTAACCCCTACGACCTTTTCACCTAGGACTTCATGGGCAACCTTTAATAAAAACGTACTATCTACCCCACCTGAATAAGCAACAGCTCCACTACCTGCTTCCCTAAGGATATCTGTTAATTTTTTATATTTTTGTTCTAGCTTCATAATTTCCTCCTATGCATATTATAAAAACAAAAGTATTTAGTTTCCAGAATATCACATTCTTGTGAAGATGATATGAAGATTGATACATTTATAAGTTTTTCTTTATTTTATTGTCTATCATTGGCAATGATAGTGTAAATACAGTTCCTTTAGCAGGCTCACTTTCTACCTGGATAGTTCCACCATGAGTTTCTATAATTTGTTCTACAATTGCCAGTCCTAGGCCAGCTCCACCAGTCTTACGGCTTCTTGATTGTTCCGCACGATAAAACCGTTCAAATATAAAGGGTAAGTCTTTTTTATCGATACCAATCCCCGTATCTTTTACTTGAACAACTGCTTGCAGATTGCTTCTGAAAAGCTTAACTATTACAGTCCCATGTGAATCTGTAAACTTTAATGCATTAGACAGTAAGTTCACAAAAACTTGCTTAAACTTGTTTACATCTATATGAACTTGAGAATCCTCTACCATATCTATTTCTATGAAAATTTCTTTTTCATAGAAACTTGGTTTAAACTGTTGCACCACGGATTTAATGATTACCTCAAGAGATCTAGGCTCTTTTTGAAGAATAATCTCATCTGATTCAAGATTAGTAAGATTTTCTAAGCCCTTCACAAGATCCGTTAAGCGATCCACTTCATCATAGCAGATTTTCAATCGTTTATAAGTAGGCTCCCAGATTCCATCCATCAGTGCTTCTAGGTAGTTTTTTAATACATTTAATGGGGTACGAAGTTCATGAGATACATCAGAAGTCAAACGCTTTCGAAGCTGCTCTTGTTGCTCTAAAGAAAATCCTAGATGATTTATGGAGTCTGCTAACTCTTTGACTTCTTTGGTTTTAGACTTCAACTGGGCCCTTGCTGTTAAATCTCCTTTTTGCAGTATATCTGCAGTATCTTTAATCTTAAGGATGGGATTTGCCAACTCTTTGGCATTGACAATTCCCAGTAAAATGGCTAGTATTGTCCCCAATAGTGATGTTAAAATAAGCCCCTTATATAATGATTCCTGAAAATTAATATCTGCTTCTGTTAAAAAATGAGAGCCATATTGACCAATGGCAATATATCCTACTATTTCGTTATTCTGTTTAATGGGATAGGTTCTTTCACCATATGACCCCTCATCCGTCATTCCTAGCATTATTCCATCCATCAACTCTATGGATTCCCTCTCCATTTGCCAAAGTATATTTTTATCCTCATCCCATAGAGTCAAATAATAATGCGCCATCATGGCTCTGTGCCATAGACTAGTCAGAACTTCTTCGCTGTATTTCTCATCTGAATCATATACACTTCCTAAAAAACTAACAATCTCCTGATTTTGTTCCTCTTGTGTTTCATTGATATATCTTGTGAACGAAGTATTTATGACAAAATAGGTAACTGAAAAAAACATAGCAATAATTAATAAGGAAGTTAGTCCAAATACAAGGGCCATTTTTTTAGTTAGTGAAATTTTCATGCCTTCTCCCCTTCAAATCTATAACCTGCGCCAAATACAGTAATAATATATTTAGGTTCCTTAGAATTATTCTCAATCTTTCGCCTAAGATTTTTGATATGGGTGTCGATGGTTCTATCATATCCTTTAAAATCCAATCCTAATACTTTCTCAATAAGTTCTTCACGACTGAATATTTGATTAGGATTTCTAACAAAAAGCATCAGTAGCTTGTATTCTATTGGGGTTAAATTAATCTCCTGTCCCTTTTTAGATATCACATGTTGCACTGCATCTATTCGTAGGTCATCATCATAAAAACTAAGTATATCCGCTAAAGGTTGCATAGGCAGGAATCTGCGAAGTACTGCTCGCACCCGCATTACTAGTTCCTTAGGACTAAAGGGTTTAATGAGATAATCATCCGCCCCCATGGCAAATCCAGAAATACGATCTCCTATAGCACTTTTAGCTGTCAGCATCAATATGGGAACATTCGATTGCTTTCGAATCTGTTGACAGACCTCTTCTCCCGATACGTCCGGAAGCATCAAATCCAAGATAATTAAGTGTGGTGTTTGTTGAAGAAACAAAGACAATCCATCTTTTCCATTCACTGCTGTATAGATATCATAACCCTCTTTTTCCAGATAGGCTTTTATAACATCTAGAACATTTTCCTCATCTTCAATCACTAGTATTTTTTGCATAACCATACTCCTTTACGACAATATGCTCAGTATTATCTGCTATATTTCTACATAGGTTCGTATAGCTATCTATTTGTCAATAAAACCATTCCCAACCTTTACTGTTCAATATCAGTATCTACTTCTCCCCCTTAGGAAGAATAAAATCATTCATCTTAGTTTCTTCCCATTCAATTCCATTTGGCGATACATTGGAATACAGGGTTATTAAATCATTTTCATCTATAACAATCTTTAGGTCAAAATTCATTTCTCTTGGTTGTAAATATTCATCATACATTTGCTGGTAGTAAATACTTCCATTTTCCTTTGCGTCCTTAATATAACCTACTGTATCTGGGTCCTTATCATAATTTTTTTCTACAATCTGATAATAAAAAGTCGCATGAACTGATCCATCTATCATCTCTTCTTTATAATTTGATATATTAAATTCTAGCAGCTCATAATAAGGAGAAAAAGTAACAGTACTTACTTCTTGCATGTAGGCACTTATTTTATCATAGGTCGTATCTTCAATCACTTCTTCTGGTGACCTATAATCTTCCACTACTACAAAATCATCTGTTTCCTGCTTCTTTATAATTTGCTCTTTCGGATTGCTAAGTAGGCCTATAACAGCAACTACTATTACGACAATCCCCACAAGGCTAGCCCAAAATCTAGGTTTTTTGTAATTTAAGATGTTTTTAATGCGTCCCTTTGTGTCTGCCCCTCCAAAGGCTAAAGGAGACCCACCTATTATCCTCCTACTACTTGATAAAGATAAAAGAGAATGAGAATAATCCTTTTTTATCTCATTTCCCATTTCTGAAATCACTTTCTCATCACATGATAATTCCATATCTTTACTCATTAAGAAAAAAGAGGCCCAAACTAAAGGATTAAACCAGTGAATAGCCCTTGCTATAAAAAACATAAATTTTATGATGTGGTCAAACCTCTTAATATGAGTCTCTTCGTGCTTTATAATATAAGACTGTTCTATTTCTGAAAGGCCAAAAGGAATATATATTT
>CAYRAL010000144.1:0-3970 GCA_964422235.1 uncultured Candidatus Epulonipiscium sp.
AATTTCAGGTCAGAAACACCTCCAATAATTACTTCCCCAGGGGTTTCAGCTTTAATAGTAATTGGTTTAGATTCAGTTCCTTTGCCAGTAAATCTAATTTCAACATCTTGCCAGTTGCCGTTTGCCATCACAATGTTGTCGCCAGGCTGTGCATCAGTTATTGCCTTATCAAGCTCGGCTTTATTTTTAACAAGTGTTCCATTAGAATTGATGCTGCCTTTGCAGCCTACTATTAAAACAGCCAAGCCTAAAATAAGCAAACTTTTCTTAGTAGCGTGGTGGAGAATATTCGAGACTTCTGTCATTTCTACCATAAAGGTACTTTGGCCTGATGCTAGGTCATCTGATGCTCCTACCCTTGTAAAGATACGATCTACAATGCCTATTTTAGCCCTATCTGCTGGAATAAAGGAACCAATTTGGGCCATGAGTACAATCAGGGCTACTTGGCGCATATAGGTAGATTTACCAGACATATTAGGACCTGTAATAACAACTAATTGGTTGTCCCCCTCATCTAAAACAGTGTCGTTAGGAATAAACTCATTGCTGTTCATCATTTTTTCAACCACAGGGTGACGGCCATTTTTAATATCAATACCGTCCCCTTCTGTTATAGTGGGCTTTACAAAGTTTTGCTCCTCTGCTACTAGTGCCAGAGATAGTAGGCTATCAAGCTGGGCGATATCCTTAGCACTTTGCTGAATTCTTTCAATGTTAGATGCAATCATATTTCGTATTTCTACAAAAAGATTATATTCTACGACTACAATTTTATCATCTGCCTTTAATACTTTATCTTCTACTTCTTTTAATTCTTCCGTAATATATCTCTCCGCATTTGCAAGAGTTTGCTTTCTAATATAGTGTTCTGGCACTAAGTCTAAATTGGACTTTGTCACTTCTATAAAATACCCAAATATTTTATTGTATTTAATTTTAAGATTTTTTATCTTTGTTTTTTCTTTTTCTTTCATTTCTATTTGAGCAATCCATTTTGTTCCTTCAGTTTTTGCTAGTCTTAGCTCATCGACTTCCTCACTATAGCCATCCTTTATTAAGTTACCTTCTCTAACAGAAAAAGGCGGATCTTCGTAAATAGACCTATTGAGCAAGTCATAAATATCTTCTAAGGTATCTAAATCAGCTACGAGACCCTTAGTATACTGACTCTCTAAATTTTTAAGAATTTCTTTTATTTTAGGTAACATGTAAATAGAGTTTTTAAGAGATAGCATATCTTTGGCATTAATACTACCATATATAACTTTACTCATTAAGCGCTCAAAATCATAGATTTGGCTTAAAAAATCTTGAATATCACTTCTCTCCATTGGCGCATTGAGAAAACACTCAACAGCATCTTGTCTAAGCTTAATGTCTGCTATATTGACTAAGGGCTGCTCAATGAATTTTCTAATCATTCTAGCACCCATGGCTGTTTTAGTTCTATCTAGTACCCATAACAATGATCCTTTGCGCTTTTTTTCTCTTAAGGTTTCTGTCAGTTCTAAATTTCGCCTGGTTGAAACATCTAAGTTCATATAGGAAGCTGTATAGTAGGGCACAATTTTACCCATATGTTCTAAGTCGCTTTTTTGCAGCTCATAGAGATAATATAATAGTGCCCCTGCTGCGCTTGTTGCTGCTTTCATATCTTCTAGGCCAATGGATGCAAGGGTAATAAGCTTTAAGTGCTCCAATATCTTTTTACTTGCGCTCGTATATTCAAAATGCCAATCTGCATATTCTTCTACCCGTATGCGAAAACGATTCCTAAGATTTTCAAGCAAATTAGTATCTTTATATACTGCTGACGATACAATACATTCGGCTGGGCTAAATTTAGCTATTTCGTCCATAAGCTTTTGAATGCTATTTGGCTCAGATAATTCTGTTACAAGAAAATCTCCTGTGGTAACATCGGCAAAACTTACGCCATATAAATCACCAACTTGAACAATACAGGCTATGTAGTTGTTTTTAGAGTCATCCAAAGCCGATGTATCAATCATGGTTCCGGGCGTAATAATACGGGTTACTTCTCTTTTAACAATACCCACTGCATCAGCTGCATCTTCTACTTGTTCACAAAGTGCAACCTTATAGCCTTTCTCAATAAGACGAACAATATATCCATCTACTGAGTGATAGGGAACACCACACATAGGTGCCTTCTCCTTAAGACCACAGTTCCTACCGGTCAGGGCAATTTCAAGCTCCTTAGATGCCCTTACAGCATCCTCAAAAAAAAGCTCGTAAAAATCTCCTAATCTGAAAAATAGTAAACAGTCTTTATGTTCTTCTTTTATTTCAAAATACTGTCTCATCATTGGTGTTAATGTCACATTTTCACAACCTTTACTGAATTTCTCCCAGGGTATAATATGGTTTACCTTCTGTAATAAGCACATTTACATAAGTACCTATTAAAGATGGATCTCCCTCAAAATGAACGATTGTGCTATATTCTGTTCGTCCGCTTAATACACCTGGTTTATTTGCACTTTGCTTTTCTACTAATACTTCTAGTGTTTTATTTTCGTATTCCTTCATTTTTGTAAAAACTGTTTGATCAACAACTGCCATTAAGCGGTCAAAACGATCCCCAATCACATCTCTTGGGATTTGATCTTCCATTATAGCGGCAGGCGTTCCTGTTCGTTTTGAATATATATAGGTAAAGGCGCTTTGAAAGCCTACTGCCTCTACAATATCCAACGTATCTTTAAAGTCTTCCTCAGTTTCTCCAGGAAATCCTACAATAATATCCGTTGTAAGGGAAATATCAGGAATAAGCGCCTTAATCCTACCCACCAGTTCTAGATAACTTTCTTTTGTATATCTCCTTTTCATGGCAGTTAAAACCCGGCTGCTTCCTGATTGAATCGGCAAATGTATATGCTTACATACTTTCTCACACTCTGCCATAGCTTTAATTAAATCATCGCTTAAATCTTTAGGATGAGAAGTCATAAATCTAATACGCTTTAGGCCTTCTATTTTATTAATTTCACCAATAAGCTCAGCAAATGTTACAGGCTCCTTTAGGGTTTGTCCATAAGAGTTTACGTTTTGACCTAAAAGGGTAATTTCTGTTGCACCATCGGCTACTAAATGTTTAGCTTCAGCAATGATATCTTCCACATTTCTGCTTCTTTCTCGCCCTCTTACATAAGGAACAATACAGTAGCTACAAAAGTTGTTGCATCCTTGCATAATATTAATAGACACCTGAGCGTCATTTCTTCTAGTAGTTGGTATATATTCAACAAATTCTTCATGTTCTTCCCAGATATCAATAATAGGATCCCCTGTTTCTAGTCTAGCTTGTAATAGCTCTGGGAATTTATATAAGTTAAAGGTTCCAAAAATAATATCAACATGTTTATGGTGCTTTTTAAGCTCTTCAATAACCGTGTCTTGTTGCATCATGCACCCGCATAGGGCAATGATTAAGTTGGGATTATTTCTTTTGGCAGCTTTAAGGTGTCCTAGATTACCATATACCTTTTGCTCTGCATTTTCCCTTACACAGCATGTGTTATATAGGACAAAATCAGCATCCGCTTCTTTCTCAGTCTTAATATAACCAATTTGTTCTAAAATATCTTCTAGTTTTTGGGAGTCATTGACATTCATTTGACAACCATAAGTTACACTAACATGTTTTTTTCTTTTGCCTGTTCTTGCAAATTCTTCATCATTTATTTTTCGTAGTTCACTTATAATTTTTCTCTGTTTTTCGCGCTCATATTCATTGTTTTGCATTGTATTTCCTCCTTGATATTGTGTTGCTAGACATATTATAGCACCAAAAGCGAGTTAAAGGAATTGCTAGTAATTATAGTAAGGCATAAAAAAAGAACCCAAGGAATTAAAATCCCTTGGGTTCTTAGATGTTTTGAATCAACTTTTAACTATTAAGAGCTATATCCTTGTGGCCAAGGCCTAAAACAGCCGCCTCTAC
>CAYRAL010000144.1:3980-4365 GCA_964422235.1 uncultured Candidatus Epulonipiscium sp.
GCCTCTACAGCTCCATCAATTATTTTCTCTATAGCAGGCGTAATTTCCACGCCTGCCAGCTTAAGGGATTCATGTATATAGTCTATTGCAGCAGACTTTCGCTCATCACCTGAAATTTTACCAATTAAGTAAAGTTGCTCTGCTTGATCAACACCTATTTTGGCCCATCCTAGAATGGTGTCTATTAAGGTTATTGCAGGGCTATTTGGTAACAGCGCTTTCAAAGCATCTAGCGCCCCGGTGACAAGGGATAGGGTACTTGAAACTTGATCCAATACATTACCTGTGTTAATGCCTTTTTTGCTTAATGCAGGAAATAAAATGCCGCTGGTAGCTATAACTCCAACGGCAATTATTAATGCAATTGCAGAAAGTTTTATAGTAT
>CAYRAL010000145.1:0-4355 GCA_964422235.1 uncultured Candidatus Epulonipiscium sp.
ACCACAAGGACATCACAAGCACCTGCAAGTTCTTCAAGCTCCTCTAACATTTCTTGGCTATCACAGCTTACTAAAATGGCTCTTTCCCTTTCACCTATATCTCCTACAATTGTAAGAAGTCTTTTTTGAACTATCCTTACATGCTCATTATAAGAAAATGTCCTTAGCTCTTTTATGCTCATTGGATGAGTTGTACGGTAGCTAAGTTTATTTTCCTGTGCATGACAAAAACCTAGTGAAATATCTGTCATTTTGCCATCTTTTACGCCAATGGCAACCATGCAATCTAATTTTAGCTGCATGAGGGCTGTAACATCTGCTAGTGATAGTGCGGAGTGTCCGCTTGGATGGGTATGAATAATTCGAATGCCACAAAGTTTGTTATGGCTCTCATTATGGTGAGGAATGGGGGCAGTGTTACTGTCCCCAACTGTTACACTAACCACATTTCCCTTACGGTCAACACCAAGACTAATCTCACGATTAAGGTGTTGAGTTAGTATACATAGGGGTGTTATAATTTCTTCATTAGTGACTGTATCTGGCGGTATGATGATATCGTATAGTTGCTCAAGCTCGTTAAGAATGCTGTTTCTAATTCCTTCTATGTTGCCGTGTATCATGATTTGCAACCCCTTTCTGAGTGTCCATGGCTAGGGATTTATTGTACTGTATATTTTGGCTATTTTCAATAGATGTGGGTATTGCCACATTAGCTAGGAGGATATATTCTATCAAGTTAAAAAAGTTACTTGCAATTAGTTGGCGACTAGTGTACTATCATATTAGTACACTGGGCGAAAGGAGACCTAGCTAATGGAATTCGATAATAATATGCCAATATATATGCAAGTTATGAATATGCTTAAAAGACAGATAGTATCTGGAGAACTGCAAGACAATGAAAAACTACCCTCAGTAAGGGAACTGGCGATTCTGCTAAAAGTCAATCCAAATACCATTCAAAGGACATATCAGGAGCTAGAACGAGAAGGGATCGCAATAACCCAGAGGGGGCTGGGGACATATGTAACAAATGATAGAGAGAGAACAGTCCTATTAAAGCAAGAAATGTGCCAAGAACTCATGGGGAATTTTTTACAAGAAATGAAAGCATTAGGATTTTCGCGGGAAGAAATTCTTCAGTTGACCATAAAGAATTTGGGGGATTCAAGCTTATGAATATATTAGAAATAAATAACCTAACCAAAGCATATAGAAAGAATAAACTTGTATTACAAGATGTTAATATCACAATAGCAAAAGGCAAAATTGTAGGCTTATTAGGGCCTAATGGAAGTGGAAAGACAACCTTAATTAAAAGTATTGTAGGACTCCTTCGCCCAGATAGTGGGGGAATTGAGATTGATGGACATAATCCAGGTATTTATACAAAATCCATTGTATCTTACTTACCAGATTTAGATTATTTACCTAAGTGGATGACAGTTAATGATGCTGTAGGGTTCTTTCAGGATTTTTATAATGACTTTGATTTGGAGAAATCTAACCAACTATTAGAATTTATGAAGCTAAGTAAAGCGTTGAAAGTTAGTCAATGTTCTAAGGGAATGACTGAAAAACTGCAATTAGCTTTAGTACTGTCACGTAATGCAAAACTATATGTATTAGATGAGCCTATAGCTGGAGTTGACCCTGTTGCAAGAGAAAAAATCTTAGATGCTATTGTAGAGTTTTATAATGAGGATAGTGCTATGATTATTACCACTCACTTGCTTACGGATATTGAACGGGTATTTGATGATGTAGCCTTTATAAAGGATGGGAAAATTGTTATTTATGATAATGCAGAACAACTAAGGATGCAACATAATCAGTCTATCGATCAGTTATATAGGGAGGTATTTGCGGAATGATTAAATTATTCAAGTATGAATTTAAACAAACCTGGAGAATGGGAGTCACCCTTCTATCTAGTACATTATTAGGAAGCCTGGGACTTATATTGAATCCATTTAGCCTTTCTTCTGTGTTTTCTGCCTTGTATATTACCCTCTTTGTATTAATTGTTGTGGGATCACCTATCGCTTTGCTTATTTATTGTATAACGAGTTTTAATCAGGAGTTTGCAGGGGGGCAGGGATATTTGATGATGACATTGCCAATTAAAGCAAAGGATTTTATATGGGCAAAATTTATTGTTCAATTATTATGGAATATGCTAGCGGTGATAATTGTCATTAGCAGCCTGCCCATAATTATATATCGTTATAGCGGAGCAACTATATCTATGAGTATCATAGGTGAGGCAAATTTTGGTCAAATTATTGCAAATGGGTTATCCTCCTATAGCCTTACCATATTTATTATTTATTTTTCAATAGCTGTACTAAGCATACGTCCACGCAATAGCCATATCACCTTTATGAAAATAGCTTTAGCTATCGTCATCACAAATGTAATAAACCTATTAATTAGTGCTATTAGTGTGTTGTTAGTGGCAAGCCCATTAGTTCTTAAGCAAGGAATTCCAATGAATATGTATGATGTGATCAGATTTTCGGATTATCTGGAAAGTAATATGCAAGGACTTAATATGGTTACTTTAACAATGAATCTTTTTGTGGCAGGTATTTTTTATTTATTAACTAAAAACATGATAGAAAACAAGGTACAAATATAAGTGAGGGGTGTCAAGATGAAGTTAAGAGAGATTAAATTAAGTAAAAAGAAAAAGGTTGCTTTAGCAATAGGCGTTGTGGTTATAGTAGGTGTAATATTTGCTCTTGTAAGAGGAAATTCTGTAGCAACGGCAGGGAAAGCTAATAAGAATGGGGTAGAAGTTCAAGTACATACGGTATCCACAAACCCTATATCAGCCCAAATATCTTCTGCAGGTGAGGTAGAAGCCAATGATCAGGAAAGTATTTATTCTGAAATAAATGGAACCATTGAAGAGGTTATAGTTGAAATAGGAGATCAAATTAAAGTGGGAGATGTTATTCTTCGATTTGATATGGATACGAAAACTAGGCTTGAAAGAGATTTGGAGAGATTACAATTACAATTAGCTTCTACAAAAACATCACTTAATGATTTAACAAGTCAAGGTGGGAAGCAAGAAATACTCCAAGCAGAGTCATCTCTTATACAAGTGGAAAAATCAGAAAAAGATATTTTAGATGCTATAGAAACACAAAACCTATCCATTGAGCAAATAGAAAGAGAATTAGCAACTGCAATACAAATGGAAAAAGATCAAAAGGTTTTATTAGACGCTGGAATCATAGCCCAGAAGGAATATGATGATGTAGCAGATATGGTAAAAGGTATTGAAGATAAGCTTAAAACCGCAACAATCCAATTAGACGGAACGAAGTTATCAATAAAATCAGTTGAGGCTCAAAAACAAAATGCCCAGTATGCTCTAGATGTGGTTAAAAACAATGTAATAGACAAAAATAAGAAGCAAGCAATAGAACTCAAACAAAATGAAATTAAATCCATTGATTTACAAATAGAGGCTTTAGAAGATGAACTTTTAAAAGCAAAAGTAGAAGTAGTTAGTACTGTTAATGGAACCGTATCAGAAGTGATGGTTGAGAAAGGATCTACTGTTGGGGTAGGCACTCCTTTAGTAACAATTTTGGACTTGTCAACCTTGAAAGTTAAATCAGATATTAGTACATTTAACGGTCCGCAAGTTAAACTAGGTCAGGAAGCTATTATTAGACAAGATAGTCTTGAAGCCAAAGAATATATTGGAATTGTAACTGAAATAGCGCCATCAGCTATTAAAAAACAATCAGGTACATCCATGAGCAATGTCTTGCCAGTTATACTTGAAATAAAAGATGAGCAAACAGACTTAAAGCCAGGCTATAATGTAGATGTGAGAATTAAAACAGTAGAAAAGGATTCGGCTATTACGCTGCCGATACTTTCAATTATGGAAGATGATGATTTAGACTATAAATATGTATTTGTTATCAAAGCAGATAATACATTGGAAAAAAGGCAAGTCCGAGAACTTACGATAGATAATATATCCATAGAAGTATCAGGTGTGGAAGTAGGAGAAAGAGTTGTTGCAGATCCAACAGAGTCTTTAGAAGAAGGCATGTTAGTTATCATTGCAGAAATGGGTGATAATGAATGATTCATGTTGAAGAACTAAGTAAAATCTATGACACAGGTGTTATTAAAGTAAAAGCACTAGATAAGGTTAGTTTTCATGTTGCTGAAGGTGAGTATGTATCTATTATGGGTGCATCAGGATCTGGAAAGACAACATTACTTCATATCTTGGGATGCTTAGATAAAGGCAATGGTGGACTTTATACATTAGATGGTGTAAATGTATCTAGCCTTAAAGATAAGGACTTTGCCACCAT
>CAYRAL010000146.1:0-4341 GCA_964422235.1 uncultured Candidatus Epulonipiscium sp.
TTTAATAGGTGTTACAATATCAAAAACTATTTCCCAAAAGGGTAAGCTGCCAACAACGAAAATTAACATTAAGATTCCGATTAAAAATGCTCCTGCACCTTCTATAATAAGTTCTACTCCAGCAGTTCCTTGTATAAATAACCTAAGGCCTACTATAACCAAAACATTCATAATGCCCATATAAGCCGCTATGGATAATGTTTTACTTCTTTGTTTGATATTGGCAACACTAATTGTCCCAATAATCCCTGTAATTGTAAAGTATAAAACATAAGATAAGTCACCTCTATAGATAAGGCTTCCTATGACAACAAGCACCATATTCAGGACAATAGCAATATCTGTATTAATTAAAATGGCAACTAACATGGGAATAATGGTCATTGGTATATAGGCAAAATTAATCCCACCAAAAATCCTTATTGTCAGTATTGCAATAATATATAATACAAATATCAAGGTCTTTTCTTTACTATTTAACCTTATTTGGCTCTTTTTCTTTAGCATATACCCAAAGAACATTCCTGCTATGAGTAAAACCACAAGAATTGCTCCTATATATCGTTTAACACTACTAGAGACTTCCTCTTTCATAAATCCAGCTTCTTTTAAAAGTTCGTAAGTTTCCTCAGTAATTCTAGTCCCTTGCTCAATGATTTTTTCTCCAGCTAAAATCATTACTGGCTCTACTTTATTGACGGTTTCCTCAATTAGTGCTTCTGTTGCTTTAGCATCAATAAGCATATTAGGCCGTATGATGATAGATACTATTTCTTGGCCTATTTTAGTTTGGTCCGGATCTAAATCCGTTTTTTTAAATAATTCTTCAATTTTAATCTTAACTTTGTTATCTGTTTCAGCTATTACCCCTTCTTTATAAATAGCTTCCATAACATCTAGTATTTGAGCTTGTAAGATAACCCTTTTATTACTAGACATTCTTAGTAACTGCTCATATTGCTCAGCATAAAGCGGTATGCTAGACCTATTTTTTAAAACTTCTATAACATCTACGCCACGCTCATCAGCTTCTTCTTGCTTTACTGCACCTATATAGCCAAAAAGAAGCTCCACTGACTTTTTGTCCTCTTCTTCTACTTTAGAATCCATTACATATTGTGATTCTAAGGAATTTGCTATTTGTTCTTTTTTATACTCCGTAGCAAGCTTATTTTTTATTTCCCTAGGTGCATATTCTGTTTTGGGTGCAACTTGTCCAATTTCAACATTATAAGTCTCTTGTACAAATCTACCTGTAACAATAAGAGCAAATGATATGATCACTGCACCCAATAGTAGTAGTATACTTAATCTTCTATCTTTCCTCATTTGTAACTCCCCCTTAAATGCAAAACTCCGCTCTAGGAATCCTAAAGCGGCTAGGTAATCTAGTGGCGGTGTTCTTTTTCCTCATATGCATCTATAATCTTTTGCACAAGCGGGTGCCTAACCACATCTTTTCTTGTTAAATAGCTGAAACCTATTCCTTCAATTTCGTTTAAAACGTCTCCTGCTTCTATTAAGCCTGACTTCTCATTGGGTAATAAATCAATTTGTGTTATATCTCCAGTTATGACTGCTTTGGATCCCATCCCTATACGGGTTAAAAACATTTTCATCTGCTGAGGCGTTGTGTTTTGAGCCTCATCAAGAACAATAAAGGCATTATTTAGGGTTCTACCTCTCATATAAGCAAGAGGCGCCACTTCAATAAGTCCTCTTTCAAGGTTTTTTTCAAAGGCATCTGGCCCCATAATCTCATATAGGGCATCATATAAAGGACGTAAGTAGGGATCTACCTTACTTTGCAAATCTCCTGGTAGAAATCCTAGCTTTTCTCCGGCCTCAATAGCAGGCCTTGTTAGTATAATTCGCTGTACCTGATTCTTTTTAAATGCTGTAATGGCCATAGCCATGGCTAAGTATGTTTTCCCTGTACCAGCTGGACCTATACCAAAAACAATGGTATTATTTCTTATTTGATCCACATATTGTTTTTGACCTAGTGTTTTAGATTTTATAGGTTTTCCTGCGTTCGTAAGACATATAAAGTCATTATTTACTTTTTCATATTCTTCTTCAGAGCCATCTTGTACTAAAGAAATGATATAATCTACGTTTTGACTTGTAATGGTTTCACTTTTTTGGGCTACTTTAATAAGCTCTCCTATGACCTTGTTGGCTTTGTTTATGGATTCTTCAGTCCCTATAATCTTTACCTCATTACCTCTTGCTACTACCTGTATATTAAAAGCTTTTTCGATTTTGGTCATATTTATATCAAATTGTCCAAATACATTGGCAATATATTTTGTGGGGATATTAATACTCTGCTGATTCTTTGTCATTCACTGGATCCCTCCCATTATCTATTGGAACTTCTGACTCTTTACCTAGCTCCTCTTTTACGATGGCCTGAAGTCTTCCTACCATTATACCATCTTTTTTGGCAAATTTAACTTCTTGTTTTATAACTTCCCCTTTTTCATGTATTTTTTGAGTTAATAAATCATGAAGCATAACCATAAGCGTATCTTGTGCAATTTCATCTGATATTATTTGGGGTTTAGGTATATATTCTATATATTCTTCCCACATTATATAAAAAGGAAGTGGAAACTTGGAAGTTACTTGTAATTGTTTGCTATTCATAACGTAATCATAATCCGCAAGTTTAATATTTGGGCTATATAAATTTATTGTCTTATCAAACATCCTAAGGCCATATCTTTTTTTTATGACGCCTGTATATTTTTTTTCTATCTTTTTTAATGGTATTTGTGTTTGGAGTGTATAATGGGTTTTGGCCATGATATCTGCTGATGCACGGGTATATCCAATTTGCGCCTCTTCCCCCTCCCATTCCTCACTCAAGGGTATTTGACCACTCACTAAAATATCCCCTTTTCGCACTGTGTCTCCCTTTTTGACCTTGGGAGTTCCTTTACGGGTTACAATCTCTAATATGAGAGCATCTGAGTTAGCAATAATATTTGACGGACTACTATAATCCACTAGTTTTGGTTCTGGAACTGTTTCTGTTATTTCAACAACTAGCTTGGTACCCTCAAAAGAAATCCCTGTCCAAAGAATATCTGGAAAATCATTCATCAAAAGTTTTTCCGCAGCTCTAAGATTCATTTTATACTTAAGTCCACCAACTTTGTAGCCGTTTTCTAGTAATTTTTCTACTACTTCTTGAGAAATTACTTTCTCATTCCCCTCTATTTCTACTAACCATACAAAAGAAGACATGGTATATATTAATATTATAAAAATCATGATTCCTACTGGAATCATTTTTCTTTTTCTGTATCTATATTGAATAAATGGGAGGCCTGTTTTCTTTTTTATTTTCATTCGGCATCCGGTTTTTCTTGCACACGGTTTTAACATTTTATATCCCTGGGCACCAACTTTCATCATTAGTTTATTGGCCTTTCTTTCAATATCCCAGATATAAATCCCCCTATGTACAGCTAGATTTAAAAATCTTTCCACTGAAAATCCAACTACTTCTATCATAACATAGCCCCGTAAATAATTCCATATTGATATAAGCAAGTCCTTCCCCCTTTACAGCCTTTTCTCCATAGGCATCATCCTAAATAATATAAGAGATTTGTCCAATGACTCCCATTATGTGTAATTCTTCCATAGTCATAATTTTAATTTCTAAGTTTGTACCTTCTATAATTAAAACTCCTATTGATGTATTGATCCTGACTCTTTCTAATGTATATTCGATCAGTCCTTTGAAATTATATATCTCCATTTTTTTGTTCCCATATATATTGGCAGTCGGCAAATTAAGCATGACTTCTTCTGGAAGATCTAGACTCCTTATAATCTGCTCTTTCCTAGATATTAGATCTTTTTTATTTTTGGTTTTTTTGTCTTTTTTAGGCATGTCTGTTCACTCCCCCCGCTTTATATGGTATGCGAGAAATTATATTTTTAGACATACAAAAACCCTAAAGCAATATTTTGCTTTAGGGTTTTCTATGAATGTCATTGTCTTAGTAGATACGCATTAGTATCTGCAGCTCATGATTATAAAATTATACTTTGGCTCATCATCTTCTTTCTGGAAAATTCTTATCCAAATTATTTGAATTGCATCTTACTAGCGCATCTTTTCTCGTTATCGTCATTCATGTCATTAATAGCTTTAGTATTTTTTGTTGTTTTTACGAGCCGCCTCTGATTTTTTCTTACGCTTTACGCTTGGCTTCTCGTAATGCTCTCTTTTACGAACTTCTTGCATGATGCCCGCCTTAGCACAGTTTTTCTTAAAACGGCGAAGAGCATTATCTAAAGATTCATTGTCTTTAATTTTAA
>CAYRAL010000147.1:0-4338 GCA_964422235.1 uncultured Candidatus Epulonipiscium sp.
CCAATACCGATAGATAAGGTAATTAATATAATATTTCTCTTAATATGACCTGCTGTAACTTCTTCCACTTGTTCGGTTAGTACATAAACAGCCGGCTCAGCCAATACTACTACCATGCCTAACAAGAACCCAATGATAGGCAGAACCCAAGCTTGACCTAGACTTGCTATCCCTTCCCCCATCGCCCTTCCTACATCCATAAATCCCGCATTAATACCTGCCAAAAATAATGTAAGTCCTATATATGTATAAAAGATTCCTTTGTATATTACACTTTTATTTTTCTTGCTTAATTTAAACTTAGTTTTATCAAATAGTATAAATAAAATTAATAAAGGTGCTAAAGTTAGAGCTGATTCTTTCAACAAATGGGGGAGCATCTCTAAATAAGGCCTGAATACTCCAACATTAGCTACAAAAACCTCTGCTTCTCCCTGTATATTGGTTAGTCTTGAAAGAATACTCATAATCATAATTGCAAATATTGGTCCAACAGATGCAAGTCCCACCATTCCAAAGCTGTCTTCCTCTGCAGTTTTTCCTCCTTTTAACTGGGAAACCCCGTAGCCTAGTGCTAATATAAATGGTGTTGTCATAGCACCAGTAGTAGCACCTGATGCATCTACTGAAATAGCTAAAAATTCTTCCGAGACCCATATCGCTAAAAAAAATATAAATAAATAAAACAATGTAAATACTTTATTCAAAGCTTTACCATATAATATTCTAAATAGCCCTATTACTACCATAAGGCCTACCCCTATGGAAACTACAAGAAGGATTAATCGACTAGAGACAATACCACCAGAAGCTATATTAACTTGACGTGCTAGTATTTGCAGATCAGGTTCAGCAATGGTAATTATAAATCCTAATATAAAGCCTAATAACCCTATGATATGAGCCTTGTTTGTCTTTGCAATGGTTTCTCCCATGAGGGATCCTATCGGAACTACCCCCATATGTGCGCCAAACAAAAATATACCAAGACCTGCTACAACAAATATTGCACCAATAATAAACCGCCATAACATACTATTTTCTATGGGCACTATGGTAAAATTTAGAATAATAACCAATAATACAATTGGAAAAACAGATAATGATACTTCTTTTATTTTATTTGAAAATATCCCCAAATAAACTCCCCCTCTATTGTCTTCTGTCATTTCACTTAATTGTATAATTATACCACATTGTCCCTTTAATTTCCCTACTTTTATAAATTTAAACCAATCATAGCTTTCTTATGCAAATATCTTTTTTTGTATTTTATACCAGAATATTTGCCTATCTTTTTTATAATGGTATAATTAACGACTCCTCCGACAATCCCAATAAGTGGGATACCTTGGATAAACTTTCCGATTAGCATTGTATCTGCTAAAATCTCAGCTGTTTCTGCTATTTTTATTTTTAAATCTATTCCTATTTCCATCTGTTGATCTATTCTACTCCCAAGATAATCAATCTTTTCATTAAATCTTTCTTGGTTTTCTCCCTGAGACATGGCCCCACAAATTATATAGAGAATATATATCTTCTCTTCATCACTTTTATAATCATAGCCATAACTTAGGGCTACTTCATAAATAGTCCTCATAATTATCGCTATAAAAAGAGGTATATCTGGCAAACCAATGCCAAGAAACCCTAACACCCCTCCTTCTAAAACCGTAAAAGAAGTATTACGCATTTTAGAATAATTGGCTTGTTTATCTAGTCTTTTAATATACCTATTACTAAAATCTTTATCAATTGCATAGTCTATTAAATCATGCTCTAGTTTTTTTCGATCTTTTTTATAGGTTTTTTCAATATATACATCTCCTTTTTCAAAGACTAATTGAAAACTCTTTAAAAAAGCATTTTCTATTGTTGATTTTAACTTTTCTGGTATTTTATCTTGAATTTTATCCTTTATAGGGTCTATCTTTGATTTAAGAAGTTTATTTTCCTTTTTCTTTAAAATCCTCTGTTCTTTTTTATCCAATCGCTTAAATTGTTTATTAAATTCTCTAGTCATAATCCACCTCTTTCTATTATCTCTCCTAAGTATAATTTCTCAAAGTAACTATATTATATCATTATTATTTTATCTATTCTATTTTTTCTTATGCAAGTATCTGTTTATGCAACTAATATACTTGCTTCATGTACTAACATACCCATTGACATGTTGATCCATTCACTGAAACCCACGCAAAAACAGAGTGGAAGAAAGTCTTCCACTCTGTTAGGTCAGCTTTAAGGTAGATTCCTCTACGCTTTGTTTATTTCCTTATTATTAATTTTAAGCATGATGGCTTTATCATCTTCCAAGAGTTGCGTATCTCCCATTGGAACAATCATACTACTATCTTTACGTTGTACCATGATGAGAAGGCGATCAGATGGCAATTCTAAATCTTTGATGTATTGGTTTTCCCATTTGTGGCCTCTTGAAATGATGAATTCAATAAGGTCTTGTCCACTTTCATCAAAGTGTACCTCACCACCTAATACAATTATATCATTTACTTCTATGATTATTTCTCCTCTAGGAACAATAGTTTTGCCATCGCGTTCAATTTTTGCAACGATAAAGTTAAATGTGAGATTTAAATCCTTTACCTGACTACCAATTAAGCTACTATTAGGGTGAATTTTTGTTTCTAGGAAACCAATTTCCGCTCTATCTTGATAGTAATTGAAGGTCTGTAGAACCGTATCGTTAGGATCCAGCATATCCCATCGCTTTGCTGCAGGAGGCATTAAGGAACCTTGAACCAAGGAGGAGAGTACACAGATACCAAATACAATATGGTAAACATCAATAGAAATAGTCGCATTACTATTGACAGCCATAATGGCAAAGGCAATGGCAGCAGCACCACGAATACCTGCCAATGAAATCATCTTCAATTGATTCCCTTTAAGTCGAAATGGCAACATAAGACCATATACCGTTAGTGGACGAGCAATAATAGTCATAAATAGCATAATCCCAAGTGCCACTGGAAATGTCTCAATAAAGTTCGTGAAATTAGACAACAGACCTAAGATGAAAAACAGGCCAATCTGCATGATTTCCGTAAAGCCGTCAAAGAAAAAAACCACTTCACGCTTACCGCGGAATTCTTTATTGCCAAGATAAATACCTAAAATATAGAGTGCCAAGTAACCATTGCCACCGATAAGATCTGTGGAAGCATAAGTAATGAGCATAGCTGCAGCCATAAATACGGCATAAAGTCCGTCTGCTTCCAATGGAAGATTTCTTATAAATTTTCCAATAGTAAATGCAAATACAAACCCCATAGCAATACCAATAGCTACCTGAGATAAAATCAAAACTGGGACAGACATGTCCGACCCCACAATGACGGATAAGAATACCATAGTCATGGTATATGCCGCCGGGTCGTTTGACCCACTTTCAAGTTCAAGTAGAGATGCTGTGTTATATTTTAAGTTCAAGTTTTTTGAACGTAAAATATTCGATACACTGGCATAGTCAGTTGAACCGACAATAGAACCAACGAGCATACTTTCTAATAATTTAAAACCTAGAATATAGTGACAAAATAAACCAGTAATTAATGCCGTAGCAACAACACCTAAGGAACTAAGTACAATTGCTTCTTTTGCCACAGGTTTCCCCATTTTCCAATTGGTACCAAACCCACCATAAAACATAATAACCATAAGTGCAACTGTAGCAAAATTATTAGCAAACTGGTAATCATTAAATTCAAAGCCGATTGCACCAAATGCCATACCTAGCATAATAAATAATAACAGGGCAGGTACGCCATGCTTATTTGAAAAACGAATAGCAAAAAGTGCAAGAATTAAAATAATACCTATCATTAAGTAAGACATAAATACTCCTTTCTGATGAGACGTGATTGAAAAACATCTAAAGATACAATCAATTTCAAACTCATTGTTAATATTATCTATTTTTTGCCAACTACTATTCTATCATACATCCTACAATATTAAAATGGGTTTTTTACCTAAAGATTTTTCTAAAAACCATGATTTATGCTTGGTAATAGCTATACTGCTTATAATATTTTCTTATGCTATAATATAGACAAGGAGGTCTTTTATGCTAAATTTAAAAATTGATAATTCTGCAAGGTTAATTGGTAAATTAAGACTTGGAAATAATGTTTATATTGCGCAGGGTTCAGTTCTTCGTTCAACCGATGATTCCATAACCATTGGAAGTTCATCTTGGGTGCTTGAAAATTCTGTTCTGGTTGGAACACCTGAATCTCCATTAAAAGTTGGAAGCAAGACTGTTTTTGGTCATAAATGTGTTGCTATTGGTACAGACATAGGTGATTT
>CAYRAL010000148.1:0-4307 GCA_964422235.1 uncultured Candidatus Epulonipiscium sp.
TAAAGGATGGAAAAAATGAAAAATATTAATTGAGTTCTTCAATCATTTTGCAGATGGAATCTCTGGTTGATTCAGGAATGGAAGCTGACCTGAAAGTTACAGACAAAAGTGTTGAAATCTACGTAAAAGGCAGGCGTGTTGCCACTCACAGAAGATTTTCTGACGGCTAGGAAGTAAACTTATTGGTTATCCCCTTTTCTTGTTAATTCAGTCTTAATATGGTAACATATAAAGACTGGAGGTTTTTATGATTACAAATGTTCAGGAATGTATAAAACCGATTTCCTATGTAAAAACTAATGCTGCAGACATGATGAATTTTGTAAATGACAAAAAAGAACCGTTGATCATTACACAAAACGGTGAATCTCGAGCAGTATTAATTGATGTTGAATCTTACCAAGAAATGAAGGATGCATTCAATTTGTTGAAAATCATTCAATTCTCTGAAATGGATGTACAGGCTGGAAGAACAAAACCTGCAAAAGAAGTTTTTTCAAATTTAAGAAGGAAGTACAATCTTGAAAGATGAAGAAATTAAAGAAATTATAATTTCAGAATTTGCTGAAGCAGATTTGGATGAAATTGCTTCTTATCATTATTCTCGAAGTCCAAATTACGTTGAAAGAATAATTTCTGAATTTGAAGAAAATGTAGAGTCTCTTCAGAAACATCCTAAAGTCGGAAGAATTGTTCCCGAATTGGAACGCCAGGGAATATTAAAATACAGAGAATTGATTCAAGAATATTATAGGATTGTTTATGAAATCTCAGGAAATAAAGTAATAGTTCACACAATAATCGATGGACGAAGGAATTTTGAAGAAACAATAATTTTAAAATTATCTCGATATTATGGTAACAAAAACTAACAGGTTCGTAGCCGACAGCGGGTACATTCCTTGATTTTGGCAATTTTTTTTTGACTATAATAGGCTTTTACCCTCCTCGAAGTAATTGAATTTAATAAAATACAGTAATTTAATTATTGCAAAAAAAAGTTGACAAAAATCCCGTTCTGTCTTATTATTTACAGTAACGAGGTTACTGTTTGAAAAATAATACATATTTATTAAAGGATATAGCAGATGTTCGCACAGGTTATTCCTTTCGTGCAAAACTTGAGCCTGACTCAGAAGGGAATATTCTGGTAGTTCAATTAAAGGAATTATCAGATAAGAATACAATTGATATCTCAACTGCAGTAAAAATAAATATGCAAAATGTCTCTGAAAATTATCTTCTGCTAAAAGGAGATTTGGTATTCAGATCCAGGGGCATGGATTCTACAGCTGCTATTATGGATATTAGTGCTGATAATATCATTCTCTCTGCTCCGTTTCAGCGAATAAGGCTTCAAGATACATCAAAAATCATTCCTGAATACCTTTTATGGTATATTAATAGTAAGGATGCACAGTCTTATTTTTCCGCTAATAAAACAGGGACTTCAGTAAGCATGATTTCTACAGCGGTATTGGCGGATTTGCCGGTAGTTATTCCCCCTGTAGAAATCCAAAAAAATATAGTTGAGATAAACACACTTTCTGAAAGAGAAATTGAGTTGCAGGAAGAATTAATCAAAAAAAAGAAGTTGCTAACAGAAACAATACTTCTTAAAACTTTAGAGCTTTAGTTGGGAGATAAAAATGGAAAACGAAAATCAGAAAATTGATCAAAAAGACATTAATGCTGCTGCTTGGGCTGCTTGTGATACATTCCGTGGTGTTGTAGATCCAGCTCAGTATAAAGATTATATCCTTGTTATTTTGTTCTTGCGTTACATTTCGGATGTATGGCAGGACCATTATGATACATACAAAAAAGAGTATGGCGATGATGATGAGCGTATTCGACGTAAACTGGAACGCGAGCGTTTTGTTCTTCCTGTTATCAAACTTACAGAGGAAGTAGATGGTAAACGCAAGGAAATAGATTCTTTTACTGCTAATTTCTACAGCCTTTATGACCGTAAGGAGCGAAATAATATTGGAGAATTAATCAATATTACTTTGGAACATATTGAAGAGGCTAACAGAACAAAACTCGCAGGAGTGTTCCGCAATATTGATTTTAATAGCGAAGCAAATCTCGGAAAAACAAAAGACAGAAATCGTCGTCTAAAACAACTTCTGGAAGATTTTAATTCTCCAAAACTCGACATGAGACCAAGTCGTGTTTCAGAGGATATTATTGGTAATACTTACATTTATCTTATTGAACATTTTGCTTCTGATTCAGGAAAGAAGGCTGGTGAATTCTTTAGTCCACTTATGGTAACTGAACTTGTTGCACGACTTGCTCAACCAAAAGAAGGAGATACAATCTGTGATCCAACTTGTGGCTCTGGAGGACTTCTTATAAAAGCGGCAAATCAAATTCCTTCTGGCAATTTTGCATTGTTTGGCCAGGAAACAAATGGAAGTACCTGGGCTCTTTGCCGTATGAATATGTTTCTTCACGGTTTTGATAGTGCAAGGATTGAATGGGGAGATACAATCAACAACCCACTTTTAGTAAGTAATAAAAGTCTTATGAAGTTTGATATTGTTGTTGCAAATCCTCCTTTTAGTTTGGATAAATGGGGCGCAGAAAATGCAGCAAGTGATCCATATAGAAGGTTTACCCGTGGTATTCCTCCAAAAAGCAAGGGCGACTGGGCATTTATAACTCACATGGTAGAAACGGCAAAAAATCAGAAAGGTCGAATTGCCGTTGTTGTTCCTCATGGAGTTTTGTTCCGTGGTGGTGCAGAACTTAAAATCCGTCAGACAATGATAGAAGAAAATCTTTTGGATGCAGTAATAGGTTTGCCTTCAAATCTTTTCCCAACAACAGGAATCCCGGTTGCTATTCTTGTGTTTGACCGATCCCGCGAAAAAGGCGGAAGTCGTGAGAAAGAAACAGATGTAATGTTTATCGATGCATCAAAGGAATTTGTTCAGGGCAAAAAGCAGAATACACTTTCCGATGAACAGTTAGATAAAATTGTAGAGACCTATAAAGCAAGACGCGATGTTGAAAAATACAGCCGTAAAGTGCCATTTGAAGAAATCAAAAACAACGAATTCAATCTCAATATTCCTCGCTATGTAGACACTTACGAAGAAGAGGAAGAAATTGATATTGATGCAGTACAAAGTGAAATTGATAGATTGGAAACTGAGCTTGCAGAAGTTCGCTCTCAGATGAAGAAAAAGCTTGCAGATATTCTTAGAGGGTAGCCGATGGAAGAATTAGAAAGTGTTACTCCAGAAAAAATACAGACTCTCATATATGAAATCCGCGGTTTTCAAGTTATGCTAGATAGTGACTTGGCGAAATTGTATCAAATTGAAACCAAAAACTTGAACAAAGCTGCGCAAAGAAATGCAGAGCGTTTCCCAGAAGATTTTCGCTTTCAATTAACAGATGAAGAAACAAAATTTTTGAGGTTCCAAATTGGAACCTCAAATTCCAGTGCAGGAGGTCGCCGTTATAACCCTTGGGTTTATACAGAGCAAGGTGTTTCAATGTTGGCGACAGTATTGCATAGTGAAGTTGCCGTACAAGTTAGCGTCAGCATAGTAAGAGCTTTTGTTCAGATGCGACATTTTATTTCTGCAAATGGTTCACTTTTTGCCCGTCTGGATTCTGTTGAAAAAAAACAAATAGAAACAGAAGAAAAGCTTAACCGCAATATTGTTCAGTTTCATGAAAAGTTGGATGTTCACGAAAAGAATTTTGAAAAGGTTTTTGACGCTCTTGAAGCGGCAGATTTACCCAAACAGGGCGTTTTCTGTGATGGTCAGATTTTTGATTCATACAAGTTTGTGTCAGATTTGATTCGAAAAGCAAAAACATCAATTGTTCTTGTTGATAATTATGTAGATGACACAGTGCTTTCAATGCTCGACAAAAGAAAGTCTGGCGTTTCAGCAACAATTTATACGCAAAGTATTTCAAAACAGCTTACTCTGGATTTGCAGAAACATAACGCCCAATATGCTCCGATTGATATTCGTCTTATAAAGAACTTTCACGACCGATTTTTATTTCTTGATGAAAAGACAATTTATCATATTGGAGCATCCGTAAAAGATTTGGGAAAGAAAGTCTTTGGATTTTCAAAACTTGGATTGGATGCAAAGCAGATTATGAATATGCTGGGTGTAACTGTGTAAATGCCGCGAATTTGAGGCAGTTGGATGATTTTGTGAAGAAGATAGGGAAGATGATTAAATGAGAGATGAATGGGAAAAAGTAACTCTTGGAGATTTGATGACATTTAAAAATGGACTCAACTTTACACAAGATTCAAATGGGAA
>CAYRAL010000149.1:0-2671 GCA_964422235.1 uncultured Candidatus Epulonipiscium sp.
TCGAACCTATGACCCCCTGCTTGTAAGGCAGGTGCTCTCCCAGCTGAGCTAAGCGACCAAAATATTGAAAAATAAACGACCTGGAAGGGACTCGAACCCTCGACCTCCGCCGTGACAGGGCGGCGTGCTAACCAACTGTACCACCAGGCCTTATATAGTAAACAGGGGTAGCAGGACTCGAACCCACGGCATTCGGTTTTGGAGACCGACGTTCCACCAACTGAACTATACCCCTATAGTGTTAAACTCCTCGAGTAGGGCTTGAACCTACGACCCTCCGGTTAACAGCCGGATGCTCTACCGCTGAGCTATCGAGGATTATTAACGACATATTGTATCTTACCAAACCTTGCCCCAAATGTCAATATATTTTAGAAATATATTTATTTCTTCAATAGTTATCCACACTTTATCCACATTTTGGGTATAACTTGTAATATTATTCCATTTTATCTATTAATAGCAAAAGCGCTGTTACAAAAACAACTTTTTAGATTGCTTTTGTAACAGCGCTTTTTATCTTTTATTTGCCAAGCATAGCTGCTCCGATAATGCCTGCATCATTACCTAAGGTAGCCACTTCAATTTTTGTTTTCATCTCTTGAGCATATATTTGCTGGGTAACCTTCTGAGTTAGTGGTTTCGTAAGGTTTTCTTTCTGCCTTGAAACCCCTCCTCCTATTATAATCATCTCAGGTTTAAAGATGTTAACCATATTTGCAATACCACAAGCTAAATAATTTAGATATTGGTCAACCACACCTTGAGCAATTATATCGCCATCTTGAGCTGCATCGAAAGGAACTTTAGCATTCATTTTACTTAAAATCCCATCTGTATAATAATTAAGTCTTGAATCTGGATTGTTTTTAGCTGCCTCTTGTGCATCACTAATTAAGGCTGTTGCAGATCCATACTGTTCAAAGCATCCCTTTCTGCCACAGTTACATTGTCTTCCATTATAGGCAATAACATGATGTCCTAGTTCACCAGCTCCAGGAAAACTACTTTTATAAATCTCTCCATTTAGGACAAGGCCACCACCAACACCCGTTCCAAGTGTCAGTATAATTGCATTGGTACATCCTTTGGCCGCTCCTGATGTTACTTCTCCCAAGGCGGCACAATCTGCATCATTGGCAACATACACGGGAATATCTAGACTGTCATTCATTACTTTTGTTATTGGGAAATTATCAACAATAAGATTGTTGGCATAGACAATTATCCCTTTTTCCGAATCTACTGTTCCAGGTGTTCCAATACCTACAGCCCTAATATCTTTTTTAGTTAAATTATTTTGGCTCATGAGACTTTCGCATAAGCCTATCATATCCTGGCAAATGACATCTATTCCTCTTTCTTTTAAAGTAGGAATGCTTTTGTGCTTAATAATGTTGCCTTCTGCATTAACTAACCCTATTGCTATATTTGTTCCCCCAAGATCAATTCCAATATAATACATCGCTATTTTCCTCCATGTGACTAGTATTTGACTACTGAGATAATTTCTTTTGTTAATTGTTCTGTATCAGGTACATATGTCTTTAACATACTTAAATTGCCAGAAATCTTATATTCCCCTAGAGCTGCTGGTATTAAAATAGCATCACCAACTTGAACTTCCTGCTCATACCCTCTACTTTCTATTTTTCCATTACCTTCTACGCAATAAAATATATAAAACCGCTCTAAATTACTTTCTTCTTTTAGTTCACCTTTTATATTATAGCGTTCTAATGAGAAATTTTTATCGAAACAGTAGTATATTTTATTATAGGCTTTATTTTCAACTAAAAGTCCTTTTTGTTTTTCCCCTTGTAAATCTATATTCATTACATCTAACACTTGTTTCATATGCAACTCTCTAGGTCTTCCATAATCATATGCCCGATAAGTTACATCACTGTTTTGTTGAATCTCTACGACTAATGCACCTTCCATAGCATGAACCAATCCTGCCTCAATAAAATACACATCCCCTTTTTTAACGGGAATACGATTTAAATAGGGCTCTAGTTCTCCTGATTGAGATGCTTTTTCAAATTGCTCTTTGCTACAAGCTTTGACCCCTAACACCATTGTTGCATCTGGTCTAGCATCCAGCACGTACCATACTTCGGTTTTCCCTAAATCATTTTCATGTTTTATAGCATAGTCATCTTTGGGGTGAACTTGTATGGATATTTTATCTTTAGCATCTAATATTTTTACTAAAAGCGGGAATCTTTCTAAAGAAATTTCTGTTCCTACTAATTGTTCTTTATAGCTATCTATTAGATTCTGTAAAGACTGCCCTTTAAATTCACCATTAGCTACTATGCTCATGCCATTTTCATGACAGGCCAAATCCCAACTCTCACCGATTTGTCCTTCCGGAAAATGACTTCGGTAGTTACCGATGGCTCTCCCACCCCATACTTTTTCATAATATAGTGGCTCAAATTTGATTGGATACACCTGCACCCCTCCTACTATTTAATTAGTGCATTATAATTTCAAGTACTTCTGATATATTGCTAACACCGTATAGTTTCATGTCTGCCATATCCTCTAATCCTTTAAGGTTTGCCTTGGGCAAAATACACTTTTTAAAGCCTAATTTTGCAGCCTCAAGAACTCTTTTCTCTGCCATATTAACACCTCTAACTTCTCCCGTCAATCCTACTTC
>CAYRAL010000149.1:2771-4281 GCA_964422235.1 uncultured Candidatus Epulonipiscium sp.
CCAAAACTTGTATAGCTTACTAAGGATTGGACTTCAATAAGCATGGGACGAGTCCCTTCCATGCTACAGGCAACTACTGAACCTGATACATTCATAGGGCGCCCTGATAACATGAGCTCTGATGGATTTTCAACCTCCATTAGGCCTTTTGATTTCATTTCAAAAACACCTATTTCATTGGTTGAACCAAATCTGTTTTTAACAGCTCTTAGGATTCTAAATGTAGCGTGTCTTTCACCTTCAAAATAAAGTACTGTATCTACCATATGCTCTAAAACTCTAGGACCTGCTAAAGAACCATCTTTCGTAACGTGCCCAACAAGTATGACACAAATACCAAGACCTTTACTAATGTTCATAAAGGTGTGGGTAGCCTCTCTTACCTGGCTTACACTTCCAGGAGATGAGCTGATTTCACCTGAATATACTGTTTGTATAGAATCAATAATAACCAAATCTGGTTTTGTCTCTTTTATGAGGTTTTGTATGGTCTGCATATCCGTTTCACAAAATAGTTGCAAATAATCTGTGTTTACGTCTAGCCGGTCTGCCCTCATCTTAATTTGAGCAATAGACTCTTCACCGGAAATATAAAGTACTGATTTTTTTTGCTCTCCTATTGTTTGGCAAATCTGTAAAAGCAGTGTTGATTTACCGATACCTGGATCCCCACCTACAAGGACAAGGGAGCCTTTTACAATCCCGCCCCCTAGTACCCTGTCTAATTCTTTTATCTTCGTTAACACACGGTCTTCTTCTTGGCTTCCGATTTCTTTTAGCCTGACTGGTTTTTGCATACTCCCAAGTTTTGCCTGTTTTCCTAATCCTTTAGGCACTGGTGCTATTGCCTCTTCAACAAATGAGCTCCATGCATTACAGGCCGGGCATTTTCCTAACCATTTTGGCGATTCGTGGCCACATTCTTGACAAACATGTACATACTTGGTTTTCATTAAACTCTCCTAATTTCTACCTTCTTTGGGGTATTTCTACAGTCTACTGAAAATATAATTTTTCCTGCTAAGTTAGATCTTATTTTACCCACTTTTAGTTCATCGATAAAAAGATTATAGTCTGTATCAGGTGATAATTCCATAGTAATTTGTGATTCTGCTGTTCCCGCTACTTTAAATGTTATAAGCTTATCTTTCACGGTGAAGTTATGAACTGCTGTTCCTGGAATTGATTCATATACCAATGCTTCATCTTTATTTAGCTTTGTGATTTCTTTAAAGGTTCTTATGTCGTAAAGATTCCCCCCTACGTCAAAGCTCATTAGTTTTGTTTTTTTAGGTAATTCATAGTTTCCAAAACTAATTGTTCCATTGTCTTCTACTTTAATTAACTCATTTACGATCGCCATTTCCGGACCCTCCAAATTTTGAATACTTAGGTTGATATTATGATTGCTTATTTGTCTTTTTTATTTGTTTCAAATGTTAACTTTTCTTCGTGTACATCTACATATACACGATCCCCTTCTTTAATATGACCATCTAGTATTTCCTCT
>CAYRAL010000150.1:0-1459 GCA_964422235.1 uncultured Candidatus Epulonipiscium sp.
GGTGGAATGGCAGGTGATAAAAATTCAATGAATATTTGTATGCGTTATATGAAGGAGAGACTATATACTTAATAGTAAAACTTATATGAAGTGTATATCTACCAATGAAATAGTATAATTTATTTAAAATATAACATGATAAGAAAAGGAGATGTTGTAAATGAAACCATTAGTAGCTGTCCCTATGGGTGACCCAGCAGGTATAGGACCTGAAATAGTTGTTAAATCTATGAATAGCCAAGAGGTATTTGATGTGGCCAGAGTTGTTATTATAGGTGATAAAAAAGTAATCGAAGATGCAATAGGTTTTACAAATCTTAATATCAAGATAAATGTCATTAATAATCCTGAGGAAGGCCTATATGAAAAAGATGTATTAAATCTAATTGATTTAGATAATGTTAATATGGACGAGTTTGTCAAAGGCAAAGTAAGCGGAATGTGTGGTAAAGCGGCCTACGATTATATAGCTAAGAGCATAGAACTTGCTAATGCTAAAGAAGTTGCTGCCGTTGCTACTACCCCTATTAATAAAGAATCTTTAAAAGCAGGAGACATTGATTTTATCGGTCATACTGAAATATTTGGTGCTTTAACCAATACGGAAGACCCTTTAACCATGTTTGAAGTTCGTGGTTTAAGAGTGTTCTTCTTAACAAGACATGTCTCTCTTAGACAGGCTTGTGATTTAGTAACTAAAGATAGAATCAAAGACTATGTTAAGAGATGTAAAGAGGCTCTTACAAAACTTGGTGTAGCAGACGGCACTATGGCAGTTGCTGGTTTAAATCCACATAGTGGGGAAAATGGATTGTTTGGCGATGAGGAAGTAGACCATGTAACACCAGCTGTAGAAGAACTTAGGGCAGAAGGCTATGACGTAGTTGGGCCAATAGGAGCAGACTCAGTATTTTATATGGCACTTCAAGGTCGTTTTAATTGTGTATTATCTCTATACCATGACCAGGGTCACATTGCTACAAAGACTTATGATTTTGAGAGGACAATTGCTATTACAGGTGGTATGCCAATACTACGAACATCCGTTGATCATGGAACAGCACTTGATATAGCTGGACAAGGAATTGCAAGCGCAGTCAGTATGATTGAAGCAATACTATTGGCAGCAAAGTATTCAAAGAACTTTGCAAACTAAGTAATGGGGAACGGAAAGGAGATGCAAAATGAATGAAGTGTCAGGCGCTCAAATGTTATGGGGATTAGGAATTGGTTTAGTTGTATTAATAGCATTGATATTAAAGTCTAAAATTCATGTATTTGTTGCTCTTATTATTGCAGCGGTTATAGTTGGTATCGTAGGAGGTCTGGATCCCAATTCGACTGTAGCAGCTATTACAGACGGATTTGGTGGTACATTAGGTAGTATCGGAATCATTATCGGTTTAGGTATTATGATGGGACAAATGTTTGAAATCTCGGGGGCGGCAGAGAGGATGGC
>CAYRAL010000150.1:1559-4277 GCA_964422235.1 uncultured Candidatus Epulonipiscium sp.
TTTTATGGTATCTTAATCTTTTTAGGGAAACCAATTATAGCAGTAGGTATAGGTCTGATTGTTGCAACCTATACATTAGGAAGAGACATGGATAGGAAGACAGTTATTAATGAACTGGAGGAAAGCATTAGAGCAGCGGGTGCCATTATATTAGTTACTGGTGGTGGTGGTGCGTTAGGACAAGTGCTTAAAGTAGCTGGTGTTGGTGAGTATATTGCTTTAGGTATTGTAGCAACGGCTATTCCTGTTATATTACTTCCGTTTATTATCGCAACTCTAGTTCGCTTTGTTCAAGGTTCTGGAACAGTTGCTATGATAACGGCAGCGGGAATTACAGCTCCTATAGTAGAAGCAGCAGGTGGTAATATGTTACTTGGTGCATTTGCAGCTTGTGTAGGCTCTTTATTCTTCTCCTATTTTAATGATAGTTTTTACTGGGTTGTTACAAGGATCAGTGGAATTACTGAAACAAAAGAACAGATAAGGGTATGGTCAATAACAACGACTATAGCATGGGCAGTTGGGCTGGTAGTAATATTAATATTGAATATGTTTATGTAAGAATTCTTTTAAAAAGGGGTGACACTATTATAGTGTCACCCCTTTTCTACATAGCTTAGTAGCTCTACTTGATGGCGTTATGGTCTTGCTAGGACTATAAATAAGGTTTATACTAACAATATTATAGATTAAAGACATTTTGTTAGACTTAGAACTTTTTTATAATACTTTTTAGCTTTTTTGGGTCTGTTAGTTTGCTCATAGGTAGCAGCAATACGTAAAAGTGTTTCATTGCAATGTGGATTTATTGAAAGAACTTTTTTAAAAAAGGTAAGGGCACTATCATATTTTTTCCATAAATAAAAACTCTCAGCTAATTGGGTAAGCAAGGAGGTATTAGAAGAATCTAGATCTAGGGCTCTTTGAAAACAAGAGATAGCTTTAGAATAATCTTTTAAACAAAGAAAAATGCTTCCTAACTCTTCATAAATAGAAGGGGTATTAGGTGCTAGGCTGATAGCTTGTTCATATGTAGAAACGCCTAAATCATGATTTCCCAATAAACAATGACATTTAGCTTTTATGAGAAGGGTAGTAAGATTAGAAGTATCTTTGTCTAATAACAAGTCACAGTAATCAATGCAGGTTAGATATTCGTAGGCTTCCTTAGTGCATACTATCTTTTCAAGAAGATTAATGTCTGGATGATCTATAAAAACCGGAAACTCATGGGCTAGAATAGAAGGTATATTATTTGTAAGTAATAAGTCTTCGAGGGTGGAGCTTGAGCAGTTTGACGAAGACTGATAATAATATAAGATTTGAGAAAAGATATATAAAGAAGATTGGTCGTAAAGAACTTTAAGATTATGCTTAATATAATCTGAACACTCGGAGAACATTTGTGCGACAAAAAGTATTTTTATCTTTTGGAACATATAAAAGTCTTTATTACTGTTACTAGTTATGGCTAAATCAATGGATTCCATAGCTGATTGGTAGTTAGATAGACGTAAAAATTCTAGGGAGTTACGAAAATGAATATCTGAATTGATTGCTTCTATACACATAATATCCTCCAATTTTAACAAGATACATAACAATTCATTATATACCATTAATTGTAAATGAATAGAGGAGATTTTACAAGTAAAAATGATAAATTTTAAAATAACTTTTGGAGGTATAGATAATGAATTGGGAAATATCAATATTACAATTTATAGATAGTCTAAGAGGGGAACTATTAAATAATATTTTTCAGCTTATAACATTTACTGGTGAGGGTATTTTATTAATAGGAATTATGTGTATATTATATTGGTGCATAAACAAGGAGTTAGGTTTGAAGTTTGGATTTATTATGTTACTAAGTACATTAGGCAATGGATTTATAAAAAACATAGTAAAGGCTCAAAGGCCTTTTGAGTTAGGGGTCATAGAAGGGATACGCAAGCATACTGCTACAGGATACTCTTTCCCCAGTGGACATACCCAAAGTGCAACAACCTTTTGGCTAACAGTGATGCTATATGTAAAAGAAAAATGGGTATATTATGTAGGGGCACTAATGATAGGTTTAGTTGCCTTATCAAGGATCTACTTAGGGGTGCATTGGCCAGTGGATATACTAGGGGCCATATTTATTGGAGTAGCATTTACTATAATGGGGTACTTTGTTTTTGAAAGGTTTCAAATGCTAGGGATAGCTACATTGCTATTTATCTGTCTCCTTATAGGAAGTACGTTAATATTAAACTTCGATAGGGATTATACCAAAGCTTTAGGATCTATAATTGGATTTTTAATAGGAGTCGTATTAGAGCGTAGGTATATTAGTTTTTCTACAGAGGGACTATTAGGGGTTCAGGCTTTAAAAGTGATTATGGGATTTGGAGGATTAATAGTGTTAGTAGGGGGTTTGAAATTTGCATTACCACAACTAATGATATTCGATTTCTTACGATATATGATAATGGTTATTTGGATAATTGCAGGAGCGCCCTATCTATTTAAAAAAATAATTGTCGAATAGTGTTGACAAGATAATTTGTGAGTGGTATTATAAGTTCTGTTGCCAAAGAAATACGAATTTATGATCTATAAAATTAAAAAGATTGTAAAATAAGTATTGACAACAAACAAGTAATGTAGTAATATTATAGAAGTCGTCACTTAACAAAGAAACGACGGAAACAAACAAATTTATTTTAAACT
>CAYRAL010000151.1:0-4249 GCA_964422235.1 uncultured Candidatus Epulonipiscium sp.
ATATCATGAGTATGCAAAGGATATGCCTATTATGGATTATCACTGTCACTTAAACCCACAAGAGATATGGGAAGACAAGCAGTTTAAGAACATTACAGAAGTATGGCTTGGTGGAGATCATTATAAGTGGCGGGCAATGAGATTAAATGGCATACCTGAAAAAAACATTACTGGAGATGGAAGTGACTACGATAAATTTATGGCATATGCTCAGACATTATCTAGATGTATTGGAAACCCACTTTACCACTGGACTCATTTAGAATTACAACGTTATTTTGATGTGTACGACCTACTGAATGAAGAAACAGCTCCTTATATTTGGGAAAAATGTAATGCTGTTATTACAAGTGGAGAGTTCTCAGCCAGAAAGTTAATTGAAAGATCTAATGTAAAGATGATTGGAACCACAGATGACCCAATTGATTCACTAGAGTATCACCAAAAGATAAAAGATGAAAATAAGCTTGGAGCTAAAGTATTGCCAACATTTAGACCAGATAAGGGTGTGGAAATACGCCTTCCAGCCTTTAGACCATGGATAGAAGCACTTGGAAAAGTAGTCGGTAAAGAGATTAAAGAGTATAATCAACTACTTGAATCCTTAGAAGAAAGAGCTAATTTCTTCCATGAAAAAGGATGTAGAATGTCTGATCATGGAATCGCAAGTATACCTTATGTAGAGGCAACTTTAGAAGAGCTAGAGGCTATTTTTACGAAGGGATTGGCTGGTGAGGAAATTACAGATAAAGAGGAAAATCAGTATAAAACATATACATTACAATTTATTGCTAAAATATATGCAAAACTAGGATGGGTTATGCAGCTTCATATGGGGGCATTAAGAAACAATAGCACTAAGATGTTTAATGAATTAGGGGCAGATGTAGGCTTTGACTCCATTGATGATATTCAAATTGCACAACCACTATCTAGGTTTTTGGACTCATTGCAAGCAACAGACCAACTGCCAAAAACAATTTTATATACACTTAATCCTGTTCATAACTATGTACTAGGCACTATGCTAGGAAATTTTTCTGCTGATAGTCCTATAGGAAAAATTCAATTTGGTTCTGGCTGGTGGTTTAATGATCAGAAAGATGGCATGATATCTCAAATGACCGATCTTGCTAATCTTGGGTTATTAGGTAACTTTGTAGGAATGCTGACGGATTCAAGAAGTTTCTTATCCTATACCAGACATGAATATTTTAGAAGGATACTCTGTAACTTAATTGGAGAATGGGTTGAAAATGGAGAGTTCCCAAATGATGAAAAAATATTAAGCTCTCTTGTAAAGGATATTTCCTTTAATAATGCCCAAGCGTATTTTGCAATAGAAAGCTAGTAGAAAGGGAAAGATATGAGCGTAACAATTAAGGATATAGCAGAAATTGCAGGGGTATCTCATACAACTGTATCAAGGGCTTTAAATAATAGCTCTTTGATAAAGGATGAGACTAAAACAACGATACAAGAAATTGCACAAACACTAGGATATGTACCAGATCGTAACGCCAGGGCACTGGTAAACGCAAAATCTAACAATATAGGGTTATTTTTTTCCAGCATAACTGAAGGAACATCATCTAGCTTTTTTCAGGCAATTGTAGTTGGTGTTAGTAGAGAAACTAATAACAATTACAACTTAGTGATCAATGCAATAGATCGCTATAAAAATTATAATGAAATTAATAAAAAAAGTTATGATGGCATTATTTTAGTAAGTCAAAGTCAAAAAGATGATACATTTATACGAGAAATGGTTGAAAAAGAGATTCCTATCGTTGTGATTAATAGGAATGTCCAAAATATTGATGTGATTAATATTTTAAGTGATGATGAAGCAGGGGTATATGATGGTATATCTCAACTCATTAAGAGTGGTCATAAACAAATAGCTTTTATTCAAGGGAAAGATAATTTTGAATCCTCGAAACTTAGACAATTAGGATATACCAGGGCTTTAAGTGATTATAAAATAGATTTACAAGAACAGTATATTGTGCCAGGTAACTACACCATAGATGGTGGGTATCAAGGGATGATTAAATTATTACAGTTAGAGAATTATCCAAAAGCTGTATTTTGTGCTAATGATGATATGGCTATTGGTGCAGTTAAAGCGATTCATGAAGTAGGCTTAGAAATCCCTAAGGATATAAGTATTATGGGATTTGATGATAGCTTGTTCTCTCAATATATGACTCCCCCGCTGACGACTATTAAGAGGCCAATGGGAGATATTAGTCGTACAGGAATTAAGTTGCTCTTTAAGTTAATGAGGGAAGAAGATATCGAAATTAAAAAGATCTACAAACCTACAACTTTAATCAATAGACAATCAGTATAAGGAGAAAAATAACAATGAAAAACATAAGTCAAATATGTAACAAGAACATATACCCAGAAAAAATCATTCAGTTTGGTGAAGGGAATTTCTTAAGGGCATTTGTAAACTGGATAACAGATACAATGAATAAATAGGGTGTGTTTAATGGTAGTTCAGTTGTTGTGCAGCCAATTAAACAGGGAATGGCTGAAGAACTCAATACTCAAAATGGATTATTCGTAGATGACAGTGGAGAATTGGTAAATAATGAGAAAATTAATTTTAGAGAATTAGCTATCTTTAAAATGGGAATAACATTATAGTATTGTAGTATGCAAAATACGTAAGAATCATTTAAATGGTTTTTACGTATTCTTTATGAAATAATATAAAATAATTAAAAATGGAGCTTGATTTTTTAACATATATAATATATTATAATGGTATACTTACACTCTAGTATACAAGTTGAGTGTTGCAATATTAGTATTAAGGAGGCAAAGGGTATGAAAGTATTTATGAAAAGAAGCATTTGGTTAGTACTCACTATCTTTATAGGGGTAGGCATAAGTGGTTGTGGACAAGATAGTGGACGGATTATTCGTATCTCTCACTCTCAGGCAGAGACACACCCTCAACACTTAGGATTGCTAGCTTTTGAAGAACATGTAGAGTCTGAGTTAGGCGATAAATATGATGTTCAGATATTTCCTAATGAATTACTAGGTGCATCCGTAAAAGCTATTGAGTTAGTACAAACTGGTGCCATTGATTTTGCTATTGCTAGTACGGGAAATGTCGAAACATTTGATAATGTATATCAAATATTTAGTATGCCATATTTATTCGATAGTGTAGAGCATTACCATGAGGTTATGGAGAACAAGGATCTAATTAGTGGAATCTACAAATCTACAGCAGAGGCAGGATTTGAGGCTGTTACATGGTATGATGCAGGAACTAGAAACTTTTATGCCACAAGCCCAATTAATACCCCAGATGATTTAAAAGGTAAAAAAATTAGAGTGCAGCAGAGTCCCACTAACGTCAGAATGATGGAGTTATTTGGAGCAGCGGCAGCGCCTATGAGTTTCGGTGAGGTATATACAGCCATACAACAAAAGGTTATTAATGGGGCAGAGAATAATGAGCTTGCATTAACAAATAATAAACATGGTGAAGTTGCCAAGTATTACACCTATAACCACCACCAGATTGTTCCCGACTTATTAGTTGGAAATCTAAAAATGCTTAATGGCTTAAGCTCAGAAGAAAGAAAAGTATTTGATGAAGCTGCCACAATATCAACCCTAGTAGAACGTGACAACTGGGATAAGCAAGTAGAGATAGCAAAAACTCAGGCACAAGAAATGGGTGTAGAGTTCTTGTATCCAGAGGTTGAGTTATTTAAAGTTAAAGTATTACCGCTACATGAGGAATTATTAGAACAAAATAATAAATTAGCACCGATTTATGATAGAATTCAAGAAATTGGGCAGGAACTTAAGGAGGGCGAATAAGAATGAAAACCTTAAAAGAAAATATGGATAAAGTACTTTCAGCTGTCTGTGTTATTCTCTTTATATTTATGACAGTCATAGGAACCTATCAGATTATTACAAGATATGTATTTAATGCCCCTAGTACAGTATCAGAAGAATTATTAACCTTCTCATTTACTTGGATGTCATTATTAGCAGCAGCCTTAATTTTTGGGAAAAAAGATCATATGAGGATGGATTTTTTTGCTTCAAAGTTTACAGGCAAATCAAGTATAATGTTATCCGTATTCTCAGAGTGCCTAATACTTATATTCGCAGCCTTAGTCTTGGTATATGGCGGGATTAATATTACAAGACTTACAATGACCCAGGTGACAGCATCATTAGGGGTACCAATGTCTTATGTTTATAT
>CAYRAL010000152.1:0-4243 GCA_964422235.1 uncultured Candidatus Epulonipiscium sp.
CATAAATCCTCTTTGGCAATTTATCTACATCTAGTATCCCATCTGGCCCCATCATATTCACCATAAACTCCACTGTATTTTCTAATTCTCTTACATTGCCTGGCCATAGGCACTTTTCAAATACAGATAGGACGTCTTTGGTCACCCCTGCATATTTTTTATTAAAGAGCTGCCCATATCGTCTTGCAAAATGATGGACAAGCAGTGGTATATCATCTTTTCGCTCTCTTAGGGGAGGGATTTCTAAAGGAATTACGTTAAGCCGATAGTATAAATCTTCTCGAAATGATCCCTCTGCCACCATTTCTTCTAAATTTTTATTGGTCGCTGCTACAATACGTACATCTACCGAAATACATTGATTAGAGCCAATACGGATAACTTGCCTTTCTTGTAATACGCGAAGTAATTTTACTTGCATATACAAGGGCATATCCCCTATTTCATCTAAAAAAAGTGTCCCCTTGTTTGCCAGCTCAAACTTTCCGACCTTCCCCCTTGGATCTGCACCTGTAAATGATCCTTTTACATATCCAAATAGCTCGCTTTCTAATAATTGTTCTGGAATGGCCCCACAATTAATAGCAATAAAGGGGAAATCTTTCCTTTCACTTTGGGTGTGGATGGTACGGGCTACAATCTCCTTACCTGTCCCACTCTCTCCTGTAATTAAAATAGTTGAAGTAGAACTAGATACTTGTTCCATCCGTTTTTTGAGTTGAATCATCTTTTTAGAATTACCCAACATATCTTCCTTTTCCATTTCTTGATAGGCATTGGTTAGTTGGATAATTTTACTTTGTGTTTCCTTAGTTTCACTAAATACAAATACACGATTTTTTTCGTAGTTTCCACTAGGGATTTTATATAAATTACCTGTCAGTACATATTCTGTATCATTTAAAGTAGCCCTATACTCTTTTCCATCCAATAGGCTATCTCCTGTTTCTTTTAGAGATAGGGATTGTCCCTTCCAATTCTCTAGTCCAAATATCTCCCTACTTTTTTTATTCATATGAATAATTTGCTGCTTTTCATCAATAACAATGACTGCATCGTTTACATGATCACTAATAATATACAACATATCAAGCATGGTTTGCATACTTTTACTTTGTTTTTCTTCATAGGCTTTACTACTCATAAGATCTGCTATTTGGGCCCCAAATTTCATATAGGTTTGTTCATTGGCCAATAAGTGTTCTTTTTGCTCTTCTGTAAAGCAAACCAATCCAATGACACCTATGGTTTTATTTTTTAATGGAATAGGGATAGCTATTTCAAGTACTTCTTTACAATGTTCTCTGGCTGGGCATGTTAAGCAAATGTCCTCTTGGGTCGGCTCATAAACCACTATAGGCCTACCTGTTTTTAAAACTTGTCTATATACACGAGATTCATTTTCCATACTTTGATTGACTTGATTTTCTAAGTTTCCTGTACCAGCAATACGAATCAACTGATCATCCATAATTTCTACATCAATTTTTAGTACCTGTGACAATACCTGTGCATATTTAATAACCATATATTGAATGTTTTTCAATATTGATGCCATACAATCAAACTCCTACCTATTGTTCTTGTCTATTTTCGTTTTCTCTGTGTTGATGATGGAATCTCCATACTCTGCCTATACTTAGCAACTGTCCTTCTAGATAGTTCAATGTTTTGCCCTTGAAGCTGTTCACAAATATCTTGATCAGAAAAAGGCTTCGTTTTGTCTTCTTGATCAATGATTGTAGCCATTATATCCTTTATTTCTTCTACACTGATTTCTCCTGTTGAATTTTGAGAAATTCCTTGTGCAAATAAGTCCTTTATCCTTACGATTCTTTTTTCCATGTCTATATACTTATCTTGAACAGTCCTGCTTACTGTTGATTCATGCATGTCAATCATTTGTGCAATATCCCTTAATGTCATTGGTTTTACATAATTGCTTGTTCCACTAAAGTAGTCCTCTTGAAAATGCAAAATAGCTTCGATTACACTATGCAATGTACCTTTCCTATCCTCTATGTTTTTCATAAGAGATAAAGCACTTTGAATATGCTTTTGAATATACTCCCCTGCCTCCTTATTCAAATCCTTATTCAGCAGCTTAATATATGTAGGTTGAATAAAGAGGCGTGGCAAATATTGATCATTGACTATAATCTCATACTTTCCATCTACCTTTTTAATGAAGGCATCTGGAATAATATATGGAATCATTTCTCCTGTATAAAATCCTCGTGTGGGTTTAGGCTCTAAACTCTTTATAAAATCCACATACTCATAAATCGTAGATAATGCCACATTTAATTCTTCTGCTATTTTTTCATAGCGATGGGTGGCAATATATTCTAGATAGTTATCAATCAATATCAATATCATTGATTGACCTTTTGGATTTTTATCAAGAACTTGCAATTGAAGGCACTGCTTTATATTTTGCGTTCCTACCCCTACGGGGTCTAGTCCCTGTATTAACTCCAGTGCCTGGGCTACTTCCTTTTTAGATACATCCAGAGCCTGTGCCATATCATCAATAGAAGCTGTCAAAAAGCCATTCTTGTCTAATTCGTGAATCATATAAAAACAAATCTCCTGCATTTGTGTCTCTTGCACTTGTTCAATAATCTGGGTCATTAAATAGTCTTGGAAATTCTTTTCTTCTGAAATAAAAAGAAAAGGAGATATTTCCTCTTCTTTATAATGATTATATTCATGATATAAATTATTTTGACCTTGTAGATAATTTGCTATTTCCTCTATCTCAATGACAACATTATTTTCTACTTCTTTTTCTATATACTCTTTCAACTGTTGAATAGGCATTTGAAGGATATTCAAGGAAGTTTTCATTTGCTGTGTTAAAATTAACTTTTGTTGTTGTGTAAGACGTAAACCAAGTGCCATGTTCACCACCACTTATGTCTATTTTATATAGGATTGCATTCCTACTAACTCATTGTACCTTTTCTCTCCTTATTTTTCAAGCAAGCTTCCACCATCTATAAAGAGTTAGTTGCCCTACAACAACTCCACCCCATTAATATCCAACTTAAACTTAAGCCCTAAATAATCTGCTGCTCTTCTACAGAGTATCATTCTGTCTAAAAATATTTCAAAATAGTCCATGACAGCACATATATTTGTATCTATCACTAATTTAAGTTCTATTTCCTTATTCTCTTCCTTTAATGTTAAACTTGAATCTTCTACTGAATAGTTTACTCTGTCATGTATGTCAAATGTTGAAACATCTGTGTTTCTTACTCTAGATCGCCTAACATCGCTTTTGTCTGCTAAAATAATGGCTGCTGCAACTGCATTGACAGGCACTGAAGTAGATTCATCATGGTTTCCTATTGCTGATATAATTGCTGCAATTTCTTCCACATCCATTCCCATTTTGTCCAGTATTCTAAATGCCATTATAGCACCACTTTGGGCATGATCGACTCTGTTCACTACATTGCCTATATCATGCATATATCCTGCTATACTAGCAAGCTCTGCTGCTCTTTTATCATAATTTAATTTGATTAAAAGTTCATTTGCCTGAACTGCAACCTTCGTTACATGTGCTAATGAATGTTCAGTGTAACCTAAGGCAGAAAGAGCTTTGTCTGATTTTTCAATATATGTTCTTATTTCATTACTGTTTTTTATATCGTCAAATGTTATCATATTCTTCCTCTCATAAGATCCTGTATTTTTTGTTTGCTCGATAATTTATTATAACTTCTATTACTTACCATAATTAAACCTCGTCGCAAATGACAGTGTTGCCCTTGGATATTATATAATTCAATTTTTTAATGTGCTAATACAAGATTATATTTATAAAACTAAATTAGAATTTACTTAGTACTCATCAGTACCTAAATCTTTCCTTATTGTAGGAATCAACTCAGTATCAACTAAAACGCCATCATATATCCCGCCTGTATTAAAAAATGTAGTTAAAAACTGATTGTATAAATAAACTGCTTTTGGGCCGCAATATATTCTCGCTTTAGCTAAAATTGAATAAGATTCCTCTTTGAAAGCTGGCAAATCAGCTTCAATCATACCATTTCAATTTTATGTTCCTCCTTCATAAATTCCTATTTATCTACCTGTGTTCTAGTCAAGCATAATTGCAACACCTATATATTAGTCAGTTTCTATACAGTTATAATAAAATCTAACCTAAGCTTATTTATATCAACCTTTGGGATACCTAAAATCCTATCATTAAATTCACCATGAC
>CAYRAL010000153.1:0-4220 GCA_964422235.1 uncultured Candidatus Epulonipiscium sp.
TAAACTTATAACGACCTACTCTTGCAAGGTCATATCTTTTTGGATCAAAAAACATGTTCTTTAACAATGTTTCTGCACTGTCTATCGTTGGGGGTTCCCCTGGACGAATTCTCTTATAGATTTCAATAAGTCCTTCTTCGTAGGAAGTTGTTGTATCCTTCTCAAGGGTAGCAAGGATTTTAGGTTCTTCACCAAATAATTCAATAATTTCCGTATCTGTACCAATACCAAAGGCACGAATTAGCACTGTTACTGGTATTTTACGTGTACGATCTACACGCACATTATAAATATCATTTGAATCTGTTTCGTATTCTAGCCACGCCCCACGATTTGGGATAACCGTAGCTGAAAATAATTCTTTACCTATTTTATCAAATGCAATCTTGTAGTAGATACAGGGTGAGCGTACTAACTGACTTACAATAACTCGCTCTGATCCATTAATAATGAATGTTCCATTAGTTGTCATAATCGGGAAATCTCCCATGAAAACTTCACTTTCCATAGTTTCGCCAGATTCTTTGTTATGCAGTCTTACCTTAACTCTAAGAGCCGTTGCATAAGTTGCATCTCTTTCTTTACATTCGTCAATGGAATACTTAGGTTCACTATCAAATGAAAAACCCACGAATTCTAAAACCAGATTACCATTAAAGTCTGTAATTGGAGAAATATCATTGAATACTTCCTTCAAACCTTCATCTAAGAACCAATCATATGAGTTTTGTTGAATCTCAATTAGGTTTGGTATTTCTAATACTTCTTCTGCTACACCATAGCTCATTCGAACTTTCCTGCCCAGTGAAATAGGGCGAATTTTGCTCTTTTCCATTGTACTACCACCCCTTGCATTATTTATCCGTTAGCAATATGCATTTAACAAGTGAATTTGTCAAATTTGCGAATATGTATTGTCAATATTATGGTCATATGCTATAATATTGCAAAGCACATCATTACATATTGGCGCATTTTATAATGCTATCAGAAACCAAAGGACATGTCAATCCCTTTTTAGTTTTTGACCCCAAAAATCCTTGTTTTGATGTAAATATACCAAAATACTAGGAAAAGCGCAAGGGTAATCCCCTTACGCTTTTCTTTTTTTGCGCCAACTTATCTTCTTATTGCTCTTCCCAATCCCTAGCCCGGGATACAGCTTTTTTCCAACTATTATACAGCTTGATTTTTTCACCTTCTGCCATTTCTCCCCGGAATTCTCGTCCAACTTCCCATTTAAGTGCTATTTCTTTTTTATCTTTCCAAAAGCCTATAGCAAGGCCTGCTAAATAAGCTGCACCTAAAGCCGTTGTTTCTGTAATGACAGGCCTTTTAACAATCCTTCCAATAATATCAGCTTGAAACTGCATAAGAAAATTATTTTCGCTAGCGCCGCCATCTACTTTAAGATATGCTAGAGGATATTTAGCATCCTCTTCCATGGCTTTTATAACATCTTTAGATTGATAGGCGATAGATTCTAAAGCCGCCCTTACAATATGATTTCTATTAGAAGCTCTTGTTAATCCCAAAATAGATCCTCTGGCATACATATCCCAGTAAGGTGCACCAAGGCCTGTAAAAGCCGGCACTACATATACACCACCATTACTTTCTACTTGCTGGGCGTAGAACTCTGTATCTTCAGCACGATCCACCAGTCTTAGCTCATCCCTCAGCCACTGAACCACTGCCCCTCCAACAAAAACACTTCCTTCTAGAGCATATTGTATCTCCCCATTAATACCAATAGCAATAGTGGTTAAAAGGCCATTTTGACTTAACTTAAACTCTTTACCTATATTCATCAGTAAAAAACAACCTGTGCCATAAGTATTTTTTGCACTACCTTTTTCAAAACAAGCTTGACCAAATAATGCAGCTTGTTGATCTCCGGCCATACCCGCTATAGGGATTGAATAGCCACTAAATAAATCTGTATAACCATATACTTCACTTGACCCTTTTACTTCTGGAAGCATTATTTTAGGAATATTAAGTGCTTCAAGTAAAACTTCATCCCACTTTAAGTGCTTTATATTATAAATCATGGTTCTAGATGCGTTGGTATAGTCTGTTACATGAACTCTCCCCTGGGTAAGTTTCCATACAAGCCAGGAATCCACTGTTCCAAATAACAACTCTCCTGCTTCCGCCTTTTCCCTAGCCCCCTCAACATGATCTAAAATCCATTTTATCTTAGTTGCAGAAAAATATGCATCAACCACAAGACCTGTGTTTTCTCTTATATAATCTTCATAGCCATCTCTAATTAATTGATCACACGTATCTGCTGTTCTTCTACACTGCCATACAACAGCATTATATATGGGTTCACCTGTTTTTTTATGCCACACAATAGCCGTTTCCCTTTGGTTGGTAATGCCTATTGCCCCTATTTCTTCAGGCATAATCCCAGCCTTACCTATCACTTCTGTTAAGACACCCCACTGACTTGCCCAAATCTCCATAGGATCATGTTCTACCCATCCTTCTTTAGGGTATATCTGAGTCACTTCCTTTTGAGCCTTGGCAATTATTTTTTGATCCTTATTAAAAACAATTGCTCTTGAGCTTGTGGTTCCTTGATCTAGAGAAATAATATACTTCTTCATATCTACCTCCTACCCATGGATAATACTAAAAAGAGTGTGTCTATAACTTTCGTTGCCTTTGCTACGATGGTTATCTACACACTCTAATATTTAAGACCTACTATTAAACTAAGATTATTTTAAAGTAATTTTAGCGCCAACTTCTTCAAATTTAGCTTTTAATTCTTCAGCTTCTTCTTTAGTTGCGCCTTCTTTAATTACTTTAGGAGCAGCTTCTACTGCTTCTTTAGCTTCTTTAAGTCCAAGACCTGTTACTTCACGTACAGCCTTAATTACTTTGATTTTTTGAGCTCCTGCTTCTGTTAATTCAACGTCGAAGTCTGTTTTTTCTTCTGCTGCTGCGCCAGCACCTGGTCCTGCTGCTACCATAACTCCTGCTGCTGCTGATACCCCAAATTCTTCTTCACAAGCTGTTACTAATTCATTAAGCTCTAAAACTGTTAATTCTTTAATCGCATCTAATACTTCTGTAATTGTTAATTTTGCCATTGTGAATACACCTCCATATTTTTTTAAGTTCGTTTGTTATTATTCTGCATCTACTACTTCTTCTGTACTTCCATCTTTGTCTGCAACCTGTTTTAGAACACGTGCAAAACTTGAGATTGGAGATTTGAAGCTTCCAAGTAATCTTGAAAGGAGTTCGTCTCTTGGTGGAATTTCTCCGATTGCTTTCATTCCTGCATCATCAAAATATTGTCCCTCTACAACTCCGCCCTTAAATTCTATTTTAGGGTTTTTCTTTAAAATCTCTGCAATAACTCTTGGTCCACTTGTCGGATCATCATAACTAATTGCAATCGCACTTGGTCCTGCAAGATGCTTTGTAATTGATTCGAATTCTGTTCCTTGAACTGCAAAGTTCATCATTGTGTTTTTGTAAACTCGATATTCTACATTAGCTTCACGAAGTTTACGACGTAGTACTGTATCTTGATCTACAGTAAGTCCACGGTAGTCAACCAATGCAATAGATGATGCACCCTCTAACTTACTTTTTATCTCGTTTACTACTACTTGTTTTGTTTCAATTTTAGCCATTGTTCCACCTCCTTGATTTATAAGTCTATCTTTAACGCACACAAGCCACTTTGCTTGTGTTCCGCAGGCAAAGTGGCTTGTACAATTCGTACATAAGCTCTATCTTAAAGTCCTCGGTAGGTTGTGTACGTTACGCCATAGGCACCTACTGTCTGCGGTCACAGTTTCAACGTTGTTTATCTTATCACTTTAAACAATCATTGTCAACAACTTATTTTATTTATTTATCTTCTGATATAGCTGTATTGATTTTAACGCCAGGTCCCATTGTAGAAGAAACTGAAATACTACGTAGATATTGCCCTTTTGCTGCAGATGGTTTTGCTTTTATAATAGCACTCATCAATGTTTGGAAGTTATCTTTTAACTTATCTGCACCAAAGGATACTTTACCAATTGGAACGTGAACGATATTAGCTTTATCAAGTCTATACTCGATTTTACCTGCTTTGATTTCTGCAATTGCCTTAGCAACATCCATTGTTACTGTACCAGCTTTTGGGTTGGGCATTAAGCCTTTTGGTCCAAGAACACGTCCTAAACGACCTACTACACCCATCA
>CAYRAL010000154.1:0-4216 GCA_964422235.1 uncultured Candidatus Epulonipiscium sp.
TGATAGTAACCCCATGTATAGACTTTAGTTTAGCTGGCTTATCCATCCCTTTAAATATTATCTGTGACCCATTAGGAAATTTTATTTGCATTGGAGATGTAGTTGTTTTAATTACATCATCAAGTTCTAGCTCTATTATTATTTCTTCAAACAGTGCAAAGCAGCTATCCCTTATTGTTTCAAAAACTTCTCTTACTACTAATGCTTTTCTTTTCTCTTGTAGTAATTTTAAGATTAATTTCAAGGCTACATGATAACTCTTAGATGATCCATAGCCACCTACTAGAAAATATGTCCTATAGTCCCAATCAAATATAAAATCTTCAAAGTGAGGATTGACTTCCTTTTCAATCATTAGCACTCACCCTTCCGCTTTATAATGATTTCAATTGGTTTATTATCCTTATTGCCTCCTGCCTTTTCTTTTTCTAGTTCTAACTTATCCTTCTTAAGCTGCAGCTCAATCTCAGTCCTATACTTCTGGAATTCAAATTTTTCCTTTTCTAGTTTGAATTTCTCGGTATCACCTAACGTTGTAGCTTTGGTTTCGATTAACTTCCTTAGTTGGTCCATGCAGGCATTTATCCCAGAGTCTCTAGCTTCTTCCGTTACATCCTTAGTATGCTTTTTCCCAAACATATCATAAAAAAACGTCTGCTCCCTGTTGAGCAAACGTGCTATCTTTAATCTTAGTAATCTGATTTCCTCATCTACATCTACAGTGGCCCCTATCTTGTCGTACAAGGCCTTATCCTCGTGGCTTAACATATCTGCATAGATAGATTGGTAGGCACCGTGCTTGATTGCATTAAGGTTGCCTTGTGGGGCTGAACCTCCTATATTACCCACTGCATTCTTATTATTTAAGGGTGCACCCCTTTTATTCTTGGGTGCACCCTTTTTATTTAGGCTCTTTCTTTCATCTGACCAGCCATATCTTTTTATCCAGGACTTAAGTGTATTCATGCTTAGGTCGTGCTTATCACATATTTCTTTGTACTTAAGCCCATTCATATAATCTTGCTTTGCTAGTTCTCTTAATGCATCCAATGATCACCACCTGCCATTATTTTATATTTGAGTTTGTTTTATTGTATGAAAAAAGAGCCCGGGGGCTCTTGGAGAAATGGATTACATGGTTTAAATAGACGAGTAATAGCTTGTCATAGTGGTATATAAATTTGAGATGCTTGAATCCCACTTTTCCGCAACGATAGCCTCTCTATATACTCCCCTATCTAAGGTATCTAATGTTTGGAACACTAAATCCTGAGATTCACTTATAATCTTGACTAATTTGAGATAAAACTTATTATCATTATACTTATAGAACAAAGATTTATCCAACAAATTTATAAGTTCAACGTCAATTTTTTCTACTACTTCCTTTTTCCCTATAATATCTGTTTGCTGGTAAAAAGAATTTATTAATTCAGGAAGTTCTATTGTTAAAGTCTCAAAATATAACTTCATAAAGAAAACTGACATTATCTGTTCCTTTTCAACTTTTTTCATAAACTTATTTGTCTTTATATTTGTATATACGGTATAGCACAACGCAATTATAGAAATCAATATAGCTATATATTCTGCCATTCCTATTATCCCCCTTGTATTATTCATATATCTAATCCCTGTTTAGTATATGATATACTTTAAAAAATTCACTTTAACTTTTTCAGAAGCATCTAGTTTTATTTTACTATTAAACTCTTCTTTTGAAATTTTTTCTAATATGCCTTTTGAAAATCCTTGTACAAATGATATGGCAATATTTTCAATAGATGGTGGAAATATTATCATATTAACATCTTCATAATCAATATGGTCTTGTACCTGTTCTTTATAGATTCGTTGTCCATAAGTGTTTCCTGCAAGTCTAGTTATTGTATTATCAATTTCTATTTTTATTTCATTCATCTGAATCCCTCCAAAGTAGATGTAATTGATATATGGTACCAGGTATAAAAAGCGGACATGCTAATAAAGCTTTTTTATCTGGTGCTTCTTTTAGGTAATCATTGTTAATATTAAAACCTGCATAGCCCTCCGATGACACATTTAATAATTCATTTATAAAGCCAATACCGTTATTTCCACTCAAAACGTAACTAATATTTTCTTCTGCTTTCCCAGTAATATTTTGTAACAATCTTGTTAATCCTGTTCCAAACTGGCCAGATTCAAGCTCTCTACTGGATACCCTTTTTTGAAAAGCAGTTATTGTAAAAAAATCATTTTCATTATAACTTTCGCCAAATAAATTCTTATGGTTATTATATGCTTTATATATATGTTTGTATACCATATCATCTTTTTTATATAATTTATTTTTTACATTATTTTTTATACTATCATATATTAGATTATCACCAATATTTAATACTGATATATTTAAAGCTTTATATGTAACGTCATTATCCTGTTCTTTAAAACTCACTTCATCACATATATCAATATCTACTATTAATATTCCTTTATTATGTGAACAAGCGTTACATACTAGTTCTGAGATGACCTCCCCTACCTCTTCTTTCCATTCACCTTGAAAGTACTTTTTCAACATCATATCAACAGTTGTAGCGGTTTTAGACGCTAGCATATCATCTTTTAAATCCTCCCCAATATATATTTTTCTAAAATGATTCACACCATAAAATGATTCGGCATATGTTTCTATAAATTCTTTACGATTTAATATATTATTCTTATTTTTTGTACCAACCCTATATAAAGCTGTGCTCCTAAACCCGTTATGTATAATACGATCTAATCTAAGCTCTGCCCCATAATAAAATTTTATTTTGGGGCAATTATATAGTAAATGAAAAATAAATAAGTCTAAGATTATATATGTATTCTTATCTGCAAATGCCTTTACTCTAGATAAATCTAACTTTATACTAATTGATTTATACCTATAGATTTTAATAATGTTTTTGAAATTAATACCAATATGAAGCAAACATTCACTAGTGAATGTTTCTTTGTTGCACGTTATTATATGTATGTTATTTAAAATTCTAAACTTTTTTTGTGTATTAGGTATTTTATCAAAAAACATGTTGCTTGCTTTATTTATATCTTGTTGTATTGATTTGCTCGCGTGCACCTTCATTATCAGAACTCCTTTAATATATTATATTCCGCATAAGAGGATAAAATCCTTCTCACTTATTCACAATATTTTCTCGTACTTTTTCTTCTCATACGTTGTCATTATTCTACACTATCCCAAGAATATTGGCAACACAAAGCCCCTGGCCGATAAATCTACAGACGAGGGGCTACAGGAGGAAAACAATTGGTACGTCCATCTGTACCTAATACAATAGTACCATACCTTAAATCCTTATGACGTGGTAGTTTGGTGGTTATTTGGTGCATGGTTTATCTATTAACCTATCCCAGCTTGCAAAATCTTTGATAAGTTTTTGCTTTATCCTCGTTATTGTTGATCTCTCTATATTCATTTCCATGCCTACTTGCCAGTCTTTCTTTTCTTGTCCATATTTGAGTTCTAGTATCTTCTTATGATCCTCACTTACAAAGGATAGATTGTAAGCAATTATGGCATTGTCAGATTCTATATGCCTTATCTGTTTTTCTAATCCTGCTAACTGCTCCGTCTTATATACTATCTCGTTTTCCATATCGCCTATTATCCTCATAGCCATTCTCTCTGCATAGCTGATTACACTACCTGATGTTTGTACCATCTCTTCGTATGTAGTGCTCCTAGACTCCCCTGGGATGCATATATCAGTTTCCCTTATTCTATTTCTTATATCTATTATGTGCTTTTTCAATAATTCAATTTGTAGGTTTAAGCAAGATATCTTTTTCTCTGCCTGAAAATAGTCGTATAGTTTTCTCTCTGTCTCTCTGAATAACTCCCTATTCATCCTATCCTACCCCTTTCCTCTGCTGCTCTAATAAGCACCAAAACACTCATGCCTGTTTCGACATAAGTGCTTAGGTGGATATTAGATTGTCTTACCTAACTGCCTATAGTAATCATACCTGCCTTGCTTTTGTAAATCGTATAGTTTTGTTGCTACAGTTGTTTCAGTCCTCCCTAATGCCATAGATATGTCTTTTCTTTTCATAGCATCATGCATGCTACATAGGTATATCAAATCTTCATCATCCCATATTTTGCCGTGTTGGTCATGGTATTCTGGATTGTATAGCATCCTTCCGTATTTATCGTATT
>CAYRAL010000155.1:0-4201 GCA_964422235.1 uncultured Candidatus Epulonipiscium sp.
TCTTAACTTTAGCTAATTCCTTTAAGCTTCTTGACAGGAATGTTGCTTTAACAGATGGGGATTTTGGTACCAGGATGATAGCACTACAGATTCAAAAAACAGTCATAGATACAGCACCACCAGATTATGGGGTAGCACAGGCACAAGCAGTAATATTCTTTGTAGTAGTAGCGACAATTTCAATTATACAAATTGTATTTACCAGTAGGAAAGAGGTGGAATTGTAAGATGGGGCATGAACTAAGTATGAAAAAACAAAAACTAATGACTAAAATCGGTTTATATGCGCTTACAATTCTGTTGGGACTTCTGACATTTATGCCTGTTCTGTTTTTAGTCATAAATTCATTTAAAAGTCAGTCAGAAATAATAAGAAATCCTTTAGCGCTTCCGACAACAATTACACTGGATTACTTAGCTAACGCATTTTATAAAATAGATTATTTAAGGGCATTATGGAATACATTTTTGATAACGGCAGTATCCTTGGTATTTATAATTATATGTGCAGCTCCTGCCGGTTGGATGTTATCCAGATATAAAGGAAGGTTTTCAAAAACAATCTATCTTGTTTTTGCATCAGCCATATTAATTCCTTTCCAAGCACTGATGTATCCCCTATTAAGCATGATGGATAACTTGGATTTAAAAAATGCTTTTGGGCTATCATTAATGTATGGGGTTTTGGACTGGCCATGTCAATATTTCTATACACGGGTTTTTTTAAGTCAATACCAATGAGTATAGAGGAATCTGCAGTGGTGGATGGAGCAAATATTTTTCAGTTATTTCTAAAGATAGTATTTCCATTAGTGAAACCAACGACCATTACTGTTTTGATTATGAATGGAATATGGATTTGGAATGATTATTTGTTACCTTTTTTAACATTAGGCACATCTAAGCAAAAAACACTGGTTTTAGAGCTATATTACGCAAGAATGCTTGCAGGTCAGTATGGAAACCCATGGGAATTGATATTTCCAGCAGTATTAATTACAGTTCTGCCAGTAATAGTAATCTTTCTGGCCCTTCAAAAATACTTTATTGCAGGAGTAGCATCAGGTGCAGTAAAGGGTTAAGCAAATAAACAAGCTACAAAAGGAATGAGAGATATGAAAAAAAATTGGTGGAGAGATAAAGTCGTATATCAAATATACCCTCAAAGTTTTTATGATAGTAATGGAGATGGTATCGGAGATATACAAGGTATCATTAGAAAACTTGATTATTTGCAAGAGTTGGGAATAGATATTATATGGATATGTCCAATTTTTCAATCACCTATGGTAGATAATGGGTATGATATTTCAGACTATTATGCTATACATCCTAACTATGGAAGTTTTTCAGATTTGAAAGAACTGATTCAAGAAGCCAATAAAAGAAATATGAAAATATTATTAGATCTTGTGGTGAACCACTGCTCTGACCAACATGAGTGGTTTCAAAAGGCAATTCAAAATCCTGAAGGTGAATATGGTAACTACTTCATTATAAAAAAAGGAATTGATGGAAAAGAGCCAAATAATTGGAGATCTATTTTTGGAGGAAGTGTGTGGGAGAAGCTAGAGAATAGCGATTACTATTATTATCATACTTTTTCAAAAGAACAGCCTGATTTTAATTGGGAAAATAAAAAATTAAGAGAAGAACTGTATAAAATGATTAACTTCTGGCTTGATTTAGGCCTTGGAGGATTTAGAATTGATGCCATTACATTCATAAAGAAAGATTTAACATTTAAATCTTTACCACAAGATAGGCAAGATGGATTGGTTAGCCTAAGGACAGTTGGAATAAATTATCCAGGCATAGAGGTGTTTTTGAAGGAAATGCGAAGAAAAACCTTTGATAAATACAATGCCTTTACTGTGGCAGAGATGTCTGGCGTAAATCCAAATGATATATATGCCTATATTGGTGATGATGGTTTTTATGATTCTATCTTTGATTTTAGCTATATGAATTTGGATTTGAATGGCACTAAGAATTGGTATGAACATAAGCCGTTTTATGCAAAAGATATCAACCAAATTATCTATCAAGGCCATGATAAAGCACAAGAAATGGATGCCTTTCTTTCAATTGTGTTAGAGAATCATGATCAACCAAGAGCATTAAATAAATGGTTTGATGAAAAGAATATAACATTTAAAAGCGCAGCAATGCTAGCAGTGTTAAATTTAACACTCAGGGGAATACCATTTATATATCAAGGACAAGAGATTGGAATGACCAATAATGAATGGGCTAGTATCGAAGAAATTAAAGAGGTGAAATCTCTAGCCCAATATGAAACTGCAATATTAGATGGCATATCACCAGAGCAAGCATTTTATGCAGTTGCATATAGAAGCCGAGACAATGCAAGGACGCCAATGCAATGGGATGATCGTGTAAATGGTGGGTTTTCATTAGTAGAACCTTGGACAAAAGTGAATAGTAACTATAAAGAAATAAATGTTTACAAGCAACAATCTGATTCCCAAAGCTTACTTAATTTTTATAAAGAGTTAATTTTTATAAGAAAAAACACTAAGTTTAGTGAAATTTTATTAGAAGGGAAAATAAGTCAGATACTTGAAGAATATGACCATATTATTGCATACGAAAGAAGCATTGATTCAAGGAAGGTACACATAATATTGAACTATTCTAATTTGCCAATTGATATTGCTTATAATTATAAGATAAGTTCATGTGTTATTAGTAATTATAATAAGGCATACCAGTATATTAATAAGACACTTAAATTAAGGCCATATGAGGCAATTATGCTAGAAATAGCCGTTCCATAAATCAACTACTTAAAAGATCCCAACTAAATAACAACAGTTTACATTAAAAATGTGTAATATTTATATAAGTATTACACATTTTTAATGCAAACGATTGCCTAATTTGTTTATTTGTTATACAATAAGTAAAAGAATATACGAGGAGGGTTAATTATGTTTGGACGAATAAAGGCTGGGACAGTTAAAAAGCAATCACGTCAATTAAGTATAAGAATTATTACAGGCATCATATGCATCTTAGTTACGGCTATTGGTTTTGTCCTAATCATTGGGGGGATTGGCTATAATTCAATGACACGAATCGCCAATAACGCAGATAGCATCTATAATATGAGGCTTTTGCCTATTATTACAATAGGAGAGATTCAAGATCAATATTACATAACTAAGTATAATTTAAACGCAGGTACCCAAACGAGTTTTTATCATGAGTATGATAAAAAAATTACTTCTAGTAATAAGGTCGTTGGGAATTTAATTGAAGGCTATGAAGAAATCGGTTTAGATGATAATGAAGCTACATATCTGGGAGCATTTAAAACTAATTATCAAGACTATCTAGCTAGCTGGAATGAGGTTAAAAAGGGCCTGTCTGATGGCAATAAAATCAGTAGCATACAACGCAACCAGCTCAATAAAATTGAAAGTAACTTAGACAACTCCCTACAGGGACTTATACGATATAATAAATCCCTTGCCGAAGCATTAAAAGAGGAAAATGAAAAAATATATCAGGAAAACTTGCAGTTGTACGCAGTGAATGTAAGCATAGCCCTTATTCTTATTGCTGGCCTTACTTTATTGATTGTGATTATAATTAAGAAATCTATGAAGTCTATGATAGGAAATCTGGATAAAATATCAGAAGGAGATTTCACACAAGAGATTACAGGGGTGGATAAAACTGAATTTGGTATTATGAAAAGAGCACTCGTTAAAGTAGTAGATGAAATTTCGACTACCTTTAGACTGGTCAAGCAAAATTCTGATGAGATTAAAGACTACTCAGCCAACCTATCCACTGTAGCAGAAGAGATGAGTGCTTCATCCCAGGAGGTTTCAAGGGCCATACAGGATGTATCGAAAGGAGCTTCCTACCAAGCAGATGAACTTCATGATATAAGCCGTAGCATAACAGAGTTTGGAGGAGAAATAGATTCTATTGTCATAGCAATGGAAGATGTAAGAGGTGACACGGTCAAGACCGATACAATGGCTAAAGGTGGTAATGAAAAACTAGGAAGTTTAATAACATCCATACAAAGCATTGAAAACTTATTTAATATGGTTGGCGAAAAGGTTGAAACACTTGGCGAGAATATAGGTAACATCACGAATGTTACTCATATTATCAATGCTATTTCAGATCAGACTGACCTACTAGCCTTAAATGCTACCAT
>CAYRAL010000156.1:0-4172 GCA_964422235.1 uncultured Candidatus Epulonipiscium sp.
TTAGAGTACATTGATCCGAGACTAGAAAAACTAGGCTTGCTATTTGGAAACACAGAGCAAGACGAGAAGAATAAGGAGGTTTAGACCATGGCAGTACCAAAACGTAGAACGTCCAAAGCAAGAAGGGACAAGAGAAAAGCAAACTGGAAATTAACAGCTCCTAACTTAGCTACATGTCCAAAATGTGGAGAGCTTATGATGCCACACCGCGCTTGTAAAGCATGTGGAACATACAATAAAAGAGTTGTTTTAGAGGTAGAGTAATCATAAAAAGACAGCTTAAGGGCTGTCTTTTTTATACGATACAAACAGTAAGGATGGTAAACATGTCTAAAATAGCAATTGATGTTATGAGTGGAGATCATGCACCAATCGAAATAATTAAAGGGTGTGTGGAAGCCAGTAAAGAAACGAATGCTAGTTTAATTCTTGTTGGAAATAAAGAGATTATTAGTAAAGAACTAAAAAATCATACATACCCAATAGATCGCATTGAAATTGTAGATGCCAAGGAAGTTATTACAATGGAGGACTCACCTGTTATGGCAATTCGCCGTAAGAAAGATTCTTCTATGGTTGTAGGACTTAAGCTTGTCAAAGATAAAAAAGCAGATGGATTAGTAAGTGCAGGTAATACAGGGGCTCTCTTAGCCGGTGGAACCCTTATTGTTGGAAGACTAAAGGGGGTAGAAAGGCCAGCTCTCGCTTCCTTAATCCCTGTCGATAAGGGCTTTTCATTACTGATGGATTGCGGTGCAAATGTAGATGCAAAGGCAAGTTATTTAATGCAGTTTTCTCATATGGGTCATATCTATATGAAAGAGTTAATGAATATAGCCAATCCTTCCATTGGCCTTATTAATATAGGCGTGGAAGAAGAAAAAGGTAGTAGCCTTGTAAAAGAAACATATGGACTCTTAAAAGAAAGTGACCTTAATTTTGTTGGGAATATAGAAGCTAGAGACATTTCTTTAGGCCAAGCAGATGTTTTAATATGTGATGGCTTTGTTGGAAATGTTGTATTAAAGCAAATGGAAGGCTTTGGCATGTGGATTTTCAGCCTTCTTAAGCAAGAACTGACAAAAAGTTGGAGAAGCAAACTGGGAGCAATGATCATCATGCCAGCCCTAAAAAGCCTTAAAAATCGCTTTGATTACGCAGAGCAAGGGGGTGCACCACTTCTTGGCCTTAATGGATTAGTCCTTAAAACGCATGGAAGTGCTAAGGCAAAGCAAGTTAAACATACTATTTTGCAAGGTGTGCGATTGGCCCAGCAAGATGTAGTTGCCAAAATTGAGCAAAATATTAATATGTAAATGGTGTATACTATATTTAAGTACCAAGGGTTTAGACTAACCTCAAAAGCCTCGCACTGCGAGGCTTTTACTCATTAAAGAACGGAAGTGATCCAATGCCTAAAGGTTTTGAAGAGAATATAGGCTATGAGTTTAGCAAAAAAGAAATACTAATAGAAGCACTAACTCATAGTTCTTATGCCAATGAGCATAAGGCTAATAGATTTAAAGATAATGAGCGTTTGGAGTTTTTAGGAGATGCCATACTAGATTTAGTGGTAAGTGACTTTTTATATAGAAAACATACAGACTTACCAGAAGGAGATTTATCTAAATTTAGGGCTAGTATTGTTTGTGAAGCCTTTTTAATAGAGGCGGCCAAAGAAATAAGTCTAGGCAGTTTTATGTTACTGGGTAAAGGGGAAGAAATGACTGGTGGAAGGGAAAGAACATCCGTTTTAGCAGATGCCTTTGAAGCTGTTATAGGTGCTATCTATTTAGATGGTGGCCTAGACAGTGCCAAAAAGTTTATTCATCAGTTTATTATATCCTTCATGGAGTCTTTATCTGGCAGTAAGAAAATCGAAGATTATAAAACCCACCTACAAGAAACCATCCAAAAAAAGAGTAAAAAACCTATATCATATGTGGTTGTTCGTGAAGATGGACCAGATCATGCCAAGTTTTTTGAAGTAGAAGTAAAGCATAATGGACTGGTACTTGGATCAGGTAGTGGAAAAACTAAAAAAGAAGCCGAGCAAAAGGCAGCCTATGAGGCATTACAAAAACTAAAGTAATTGGCGGTGGAATATGTATTTAAAGAAGGTAGAAATTCAAGGTTTTAAATCATTTGGGGATCTTGTAAAACTAAATATACCACCAGGGATTACAGCTGTTGTAGGACCTAATGGATGTGGGAAAAGCAATATCGCAGATGCTATGCGCTGGGTACTTGGTGAACAAAGTGCCAAGCTTCTTCGTGGTGAAAAAATGCAGGACGTTATATTTGCAGGAACCCAAAATCGTAGGGGAGTCGGGTATGCCCAGGTTTCTATGACCATTGATAATAGTGAAGGGGAACTTCAAATAGATTACAGCGAGGTTGTTGTTACTAGGAGAGTATACCGCTCTGGGGAGAGTGAGTACCTCATTAACAAGTCACCCTGTAGGTTAAAGGATATCCATGAGGTTTTTATGGGCACCGGGGTAGGGAAGGAAGGCTACTCTATTATCGGCCAAGGGCAAATCGATAAAATACTCAGCTCTAAGCCTGATGATCGAAGAAACTTATTTGAAGAAGCAGCAGGTGTTTATAAATATAAACTAAGAAAACTAGAAGCGGAAAAAAAGTTAGAGAAAAAGCAGGAAAACTTAGTTAGGATACAAGATATTCTAACTGAAGTAGAAAGCCGTCTAGAAATATTAGAAGAACAAGCCAGGAAAGCCAAGGAATACCTAAGCATAAGGGATGTTTTAAAAGAAATTGAGCTTAATATATTTATATATGAGGCAGATAAAATAGAAAAAGAACTTCTAGAACTTAGGGAAACTTATCAGGCCCTAGAGCTAGATGCTGGCCAAAATAGTGACAAGCTACAGCAAACAAAGGAAGACTATGATCAGATTAGATTACAGCTTGCATCCCTACAAGAAACTAGCACCACTATCCAAAATGAAATTATGTCCATTCGAATGACTATAGAGCAAGAGCAAAGCAATGTCAAAATAAACATGGAAAAGATTAAATCAATTGATGAGACAGCTAAACGCTTAAAAGAAGATTATCATAAACGAAACAATAAATCTATGGAACAAAAAAACGAAAAGCAACTATTTGAATCCAAGCAAGTAGAAATCCAAAATAAGATTAAAAAACAAGAGGTCCTCCTAAGTGTACTTGAAAATGACTATCTTTCCATTACTAACAAAGTAATAAAAGAAGAAGAAAAAATTGAAAGCCATAAAAATAAAATATACCAAGGTAAATCAAGGGTTTCAAGTATGGAAAACAGCATTGAAAACGGAGATACCCTTAAAGAGCAAATAGAAATAAGAAACAAGCAAATAGACCAGTCTTCTAGAGTGCTTGCTAGTAATATTGAGCATCAAACAGCTCGATATAAAGTTTTACAAAAAAATCAATTAGAATCTAATGGGAAGTACCAAGATGTCTTAACAGATATTAATGTTACCAAGCAAGAGATAGAATCCTTAAGCAAAGAGCAGGAAGACAATCATCAGTTACATAGAAGGGCAGAAGACTTATATCATAAATCCTACTCTAGACAAAAGGTGCTTTTGCAAATGAAAAACGAAAATGAAGGTTTTTTTAGAAGTGTAAAAAATATACTAAATCTAAAACAAAAAAATCCTACTCAGTGGGAAAATATTCATGGTGTCGTTGGAGAACTAATAAAAGTTCCTAAGGAACTCGAAACAGCCCTAGATATAGCCCTTGGTAATAGCCTTCAGCATATCGTAACCAAAGATGAACAAACGGCCAACTTAATGATTGAGCATCTTAAAAAATATAACTTAGGAAGGGCTACATTTTTACCCTTATCCGCCGTTAAAGGTTATTCTCTTGGGGCAGATGCCAATAGTATTCCTAAGGAAGTAGGGGTTATTGGCTTTGCCAATCGTTTAGTTACTTATGACCAGGCCTATAAGGATATTATAGATAATCTTCTAGGACGAGTTGTTGTCGTCGATCATATGAAAAATGCAATTGCTCTAGCTAAAAAATATAGGTACAGGTACAGAATTGTTACCCTAGAGGGAGAAATATTAAATCCGGGGGGTTCTATTACGGGTGGCCATTTTAGTAAAAGAATTGCAAGAAATAATCAATCAATCTAAGCTTGATAGGCAATTGCT